>JASFGF010000171.1:0-6328 GCA_050123915.1 Desulfobacterales bacterium
TGTGTTGCTCCGTGAACACAATAAAAAATGTGCGGTCAACGATAGACCAGCTTACTCATGGCCGAAAGATGGAATTTTTCCTCTAACTCACCCACTGCCTTCATTCTTTGGGGATCAAGAAATATTTTATATAATCTTTCGGTTTTATCAATGGGCTTTCCCAAGAGTTTTTTTTCAAGCATTGATATGGCTTCAATGGATTTATCACACACCGGATACCCTTTATCATCCAAGCGGATCTCCGGTTCTAAAAAAACCTTTGAAATATTGTTAATATCGACAAGCTTAATATTCCCGGTTGGTGTGATGAGAAGATTTTCCACCCCTGCAAAATCAGGAACATAGTTGGCTTTTAAAATCATTTTTTTGACACATGCTATGAAATGTTCCACTTTTTTATAAAATTTTTGAATCAGTTGTTCCGATGTCAATTGAAATCCATGACCTTCCATGGGGGTAAAAAGACCGGCCAGTTGAATTTTGGAAATCGGATCCCATGGGTTCAACACTTCACCCTCGACATACTCCTGAAGTCCGCAAAGGATGAAATCACGGTTATTATTCCAGATATAATCCACGATAAATTCATCAGACTTTGCATAGGAATCATCCGGAAGATATTTTTCAACGATTTTTAACTTTTTAATCTCTTCAAAAACTTCTTTGGTAGACCAAAATTTTGTTCTAAAAATTCTGAGAATCTTTAACGGTTTGGCCCAGGGGAAAATTCGTATCCCGTCAACAACTTCTCCTTTGTTCTGTTTTAAAACATCCCCGGGATCCAGCACTTCCATAATATGAGATCTCAATCCCTGTTTATGATATTTCCGAAACTCATAGGCACCGGGTTTCCGGATAAAGTTTAATGAAAGGACATCTTCGTGAGAAATATGGGATTTATCCCTGATATCTTTGATCATTGTGTGCTTTTTTTGATGTTATTCGTTGACTGAAGGATTGTTGTCCGGTTTCTCAATATTATTCGCTTGGTATCACAGCGCACTTTTTCCTGCAATTGAAATAAAAAAAGGAAGAGAAAGATGAGGTCCAGATGGGAAAATTTTTGTGTCATGAAATGTTTCCCGCTCGCGAAAAACATAAGCAGAAAACAATGTATAGTCTATTTAATACTTATGTTAGTGTCTGTCCAGAGATGAGATATTGTACTCAAATCTGGTTTCCATTTCAGAAATTAGCAGTTTTTCACAAGGTCAAGGAAATCAAGAAATTACTTGTGCGGCGTACAAGTTGGTACGCCGCACAAGTAATTTCGCAGATTGACACAGAGATTACGGAAAAGGTCAATTTCTGCAATGGAAACTGGTTATATGTCAAACTCAAGCGGCGTAACCGTCTTAACCAGTTCCAGTTGATGCATTTCTTCAACAACATGTGAAGGAAGCGATACATTGGTTTTAAGAAAAATGATGTTCAATTCGCCGCCTTCTTCCTGCCCCACCTGCATCTGGTCGATGTTGATGTTATTTTTTCCAAGAAGCGTTGCAAAACTTCCAATGGCCCCGGGCTTGTCGAAATTGTATATCAGTGAGATATGGCCGTTTGGAATCAATTCCAGCCGGAAATTATTAATTTTTACGATTCTCAGCTCGTTCTTACCGAATATGGTTCCGGTCACAGTGTTGATCATTTCCGTGGTTTCAACCTTGACGGTGATCAGATTGATATACTCTCCTGAATCATCACTGGTTGCTTCGGTAACCTTTATGCCCCTCTCTTTTGCCAGAACCTGAGCATTAACAAAATTCACATCATCTTTCACCATGTGGGTCAGCAGCCCTCTTAAAACCGCTATGGAGACCGGTGACAAATCAAGCCCCTTAAAATCTCCGGCATACTCGATGACCACTTCTTTGACAGCGCCATTACTTAACTGTGCCTGAAGGCTGCCCATCTGATTTCCGAGGGTTAATAGCGGATTGAGTTTTTTAAGAATATCTCCTGTCACCGAAGGTACGTTAACGGCATTTAAAACCGTTCCGTTTTTCAAATAATCAATGATCTGCCCGGCCACATCAACGGCCACCTTGGTCTGGGCCTCCTGGGTGGAGGCTCCCAAATGCGGTGTGCAAATGAGACGGCTCAGTTCAAAAAGCCGGCAAACACCCGGAGGTTCGCTCTCAAACACATCCAAAGCTGCTCCGGCCACTTTGCCTGAATTCATGGCATCATAAAGGTCGTCTTCATCCACAATACCGCCACGGGCACAGTTGACGATCATTACACCATCCTTCATTTGATCGAAAGCATCTTTGTTGATCAAACCGGTGGTGTTTTTGAGTTTGGGGACATGCACCGTGATATAATCAGATTTTTTGTATAATTCCTCGATGGATACGCATTCAAAACCCGCTTTTTCAATCAGTTCCGGCGTTACAAACGGGTCATATACAATCACCTGCATTTTTAGCCCTCGGGCGCGATCAGCCACGATGGAGCCGATTTTTCCAAAACCGACCACACCGAGAACTTTGTTGTATATTTCTCTACCCTGGAGCTTCTTTTTGTCCCATCTTCCGGCTTTCAATGACGCTGTTCCTTCCGGAATATTGCGTGACAGGGAGAGAATCATGGCAATGGCATGTTCAGCAGTGGTAATGACGTTTCCACCCGGCGTGTTCATCACAATGACGCCCCGTTTGGTGGCTGCAGGAATGTCAACGTTATCAAGACCGATTCCGGCACGACCCACGACTTTCAATTTCGTTGCCGCATTCAATAGATCCTCCGTCACCTTGGTCGCGCTCCGGATGACCAGCCCGTCATAATCTGAAATGATGCTTTTGAGTTCTTCGGGCGACAGTCCGGTTTTAACATCCACATCAATACCCTCTTCATCTTGAAACATCTTGATGCCAGCTTCACCAAGGTTGTCACTCACCAACACTTTCATGATTTTCCTCCTAAAAACAAATATATATAGATTTGAACAAAGACATAGTAAAAAACGATCAAAGCATTATAGTTGATTTTATTTTTGATTCAACCCATTTTTTATTTTGCTCTGAAAAACCTGTTCCTCAGGGTCAAATTAAAAACAATGGTTATGCCATTCTAATCGGTTAAACTGGAATATTGGCATATGCGGCAGACTTCGGCCCTACTGGGGTGCACCAAAGCCAGATCCTCCCTCCGGGGCAGAGCTCCTCTGGGGCGGCGCCTGGATCCGGATTCGTTACTATTTTATAGCTCTGTCACTATTTGGAACGCTCAGCTTAGATTTAAGTGTTGCAAATGAAATGCCTTCTAATAAGCCACAAAGCTGTGATAAAAGCATACCTGAAAGCATGAGCATGCAGCCGATCAGACCTCGGGGACTGATGGTTTCATTTAAAATGAGCCAACCGCCAAAAGCGGCAAAAACCGATTCCAGACTAAAAAGGATGGCTGCATGAGCAGGGTGGGCATTTTGCTGAGCCACCACCTGAAGAGTGTAAGCCACACCAACGGAAAGAACACCACCGTATAGAATGGGTAGGGTGGCCTGCAATAAATTATTTAATACGATTTCCTCGAAGATGAATGCCGTGATAAGGCTTAACAAAGAACACGCAGAAAACTCGGCAAAGGCCAGTTTTATGGGGTCTATTTTGGGCGAAAGCCATCCGACAATAAGGATTTGAACCGCCCAGAGAAAAGCGCCGAAAAGCTCCAGTATATCGCCAAACGACATGGTGAGTTCCTCGGTAACGCTTAAAAAATAAAGTCCTACAGCAGCAAGCAGTGCCCCGATCCAGGTTCCGGCGTTGGGGTGCTGACCCCAAAAAAGACCAAGAATCGGCACGATGACGACATATAGACCGGTAATAAAACCGGCATTGCCTGCCGTTGTGTAGACCAGGCCCACCTGTTGCAGGGATGCAGCTGCAAATACGGTGATTCCCAACAAACCGCCGCCGAATATCAGCGTTTTTATGCCGGCAGGAGATGTACTTTTTCTCCGCGTATTTTTCCAGATGCCGTTCCCTAGGATCAGCGGTAAAAGAACGAGACTTCCTAAAGCAAACCGGACGCCGTTGAACGTAAACGGTCCCACGTAATCCATGCCGATCCTCTGGGCCACAAAAGCGAATCCCCATATGGCCGAGGTAATCAGCAGCAGCACATCGGATTTCAATGTTGATATTTTCATAAATACGTGTGTTTAAAAATCTTAAATAAGTTACGACCCGAAAAAATGATGAAAATACATAACCGGATTTTTTAAGTCAAGCATTGATAGTGTCGTAAAAAGTAATGTTTTCCTTTTCACGAACGTTTTAAGTTTAGGTTTTAAGCTTAAGTACTTGTAAATAATCACTTAATAGCAACCTTAAGCCTGATGCTTAAAACCTAGAACGTGATGAATTCGACTTTTTTCGAATTTATCACGTGTTCCTCTCAAAAAATATTTTCGGCAAGCAGCCGAAGGATTCAAATTTGAAGGAACTTCAATTGGGTATTGACAAAGGATGTTTTTTTAAGATATGGAAAATTAACAGCAATCAAAAAAACCATCTGAGGGCTTATATGATAATCAGAAATTGGTGGTGGTGGCAAATGACATGAAGTTTGCTCATCACCTGATTGGATTTTAGATAACACATCAAGGGCTGTGAGCAACTTCGAGGGTTTCACGAAGTAGCTTACGGCTCTTTTGGTTTACAAGCCGCGGCTGCTTCGGGCAACCCCGGCTTTTTTATTTTCTTTTAAAAGGAGGTTTTCATGGAAATTAGGAAGGTATTTTTGACGGAAGCGGAAATCCCGAGGCAATGGTATAACTTGCTGGCAGACATCAAGTTGAATCCGCCATTGGGTCCGGATGGAAAGCCGGTGACGCCCGATATGTTGTCCCCGGTTTTTCCCATGAATCTTATCGAACAAGAGGTTAGCAGCGAAAGATGGATCGATATTCCCGAAGAAGTCCTGGAAGTGTTGAACATCTGGCGGCCTTCACCACTGGTTCGGGCCCTTTCGCTTGAAGCGTATCTGGATACACCTGCCAGAATCTACTACAAGAACGAAAGCGTCAGCCCGCCCGGCAGCCACAAGCCCAACACAGCCGTTCCTCAGGCATATTATAACAAGGTTTTCGGCATCAAGAAAATAACCACCGAAACCGGGGCCGGACAATGGGGAAGTGCGCTGGCATTTGCGTGTTCACAGTTTGGCATTGAATGCAAGGTGTTTATGGTGCGAGTCAGTTTCGACCAAAAACCCTACCGCAAATCGATGATGGAAACATGGGGCGCTCAATGCGTTGCCAGCCCCAGTTCGGAGACCAAAGCCGGCCAGGCGATCCTTGCCACCCATCCGGATACACCGGGAAGCCTTGGAATCGCCATCAGCGAAGCCATCGAAGCAGCCGTGACCGACACCAGCGGCCAGACCCGCTACTCTCTGGGCAGCGTTCTCAATCACGTGCTCTTGCATCAGACCATCATCGGATTGGAAGCCAAAAAGCAAATGGAAAAAATCGGTGAATATCCTGATATCATATTGGGTTGTGCCGGCGGCGGAAGTAATTTCGCGGGCCTGACTTTTCCATTTGTTTATGACAAACTCAATGGAAAAGACATCGACATTTATCCGGTGGAACCGGCAGCCTGCCCCACACTTACCCGGGCCCCCTTTGTTTACGATCATGGTGATACCGCCAGATACACGCCGTTGCTTCCCATGCACAGCCTGGGGCATGCTTTTGTTCCGCCGCCGGTACATGCCGGAGGTCTCCGTTATCACGGCATGGCACCCATGGTCAGCCAACTGGTGACCGAAGGAATCATCGAACCCAAAGCCGTAAGTCAGCTGAATGCCTATGCCGCTGGTGTGGTTTTTGCCAGAACCGAGGGCATCATCCCGGCACCGGAAACAAACCACGCCATTTCCGTGGTCATGTCAGAAGCTTTAAAAGCAAAGGAAGAGGGCAAAGAAAAAGTCATTCTCTTTAATTTCAGCGGCCACGGACTCATCGACCTGGTGGGTTACGATAAATATTTTTCTAAAGAGTTAACCGATTTTGCCTTATCCGAGGAAGAAATTGAAGCCGCTGAAAAGGTCTTCGAAAATTTCCCCAAACCCGGTCTGTTAAAGAGCCGATGATGATCCGGCATTTCGTTACGAAAAAAAGAAACGGTTAAATCAATGAGATTAAAGGAGGAAGGATTGATGAAATTCACTAAAACATACGGTGTTGTATTCGCATTGATGGTGACGTTGGCGGCCGGATTGCCGGTCCAGGCCTATGATTTGCCGTCCGTGAATCTGGGTTTTACCAGTTTTTTGGATGGCGGTCCTCCGTCCGGGCCGGGGCTGTACTTTTCCCAGTACG
>JASFGF010000172.1:0-6327 GCA_050123915.1 Desulfobacterales bacterium
GGCCATCAGGATAACCAACCCTACAGGGACTACAGCCGTGTGGAGGGCAAAGAATATATTCAGTGTAGCCGGCCCGATTTCGTTACCGCCTTGAATTATTTCTTGCAATCGTCCACCAATAAAAGGGATGTATTCCAGCATACCGGTGGAGACCGTTACCGCCCAGTAGGCCAGCTGATCGTAGGGCAATAGATAACCGGTAAAATTGGCCGTTAACACCAGGCCAAACAACCCCAGACCAATCATCCAGTTAAACTGCCGGGGCGGATGAAACGCACCGGTGAAAAATACCCGCAGCATGTGCAGAAGCACGACCAGCACCAGAAAGTTGGCACACCAGTGGTGAATGTTGCGAATCAGTTGTCCGAACATCACCGCGTTGTTTAGCTCCAGGATCGATTGATAGGCGCCTAAAGGCGTTGGTACGTATACAAATTTCAGCAGCAGGCCCGTTCCAAGCTGTAAAAGAACAAGAACAGCCGCCATTCCGCCTAACCCCCATGTCAGGGAAAATTTCAGCGTTTTTTCAGGAACGGTAATGGGTCTAAAATGTAGAAAGAGATTCTTTAACAGGTAGCGCTTTCGCTCCTGATGGGATTTTGGAAAAAGCGGATCAGGGAAAATAGAACGAAATATTTGATGGAAAAATCCTTTGGTTTCCGATGAAGGGGTGTGTTCTGGTCTCATTCAAATGCTTAAAATAGAAAGTACAATTGTTAAAATTGTTTTTTCTTACCACCGACAGAGTTTTCGGTCAAGCTGTGATTTTTCAAGGCTAAATTTGAATTCCCCGCTGGTTTTCTGAGCACATTGGACTTATCCGCCGATCTTTGTGGCGGACATCCCGTCTCACGGGACAACGTAGGATGAATTCAAATTGATATTTTTGATTATGAATTTAGCATAGTTTTTTATAATTCTTTTATAATTGAGTAAGGGAAATTCCATCTGTTTTATTATTATTCGTTTTTTTGAATAGGAAACACCCGTTTCCAGTCATTTTTCATGTCCACAAGGGTCCAGGCTTTTTTTTCGCCTCGCCGAGCGCCTTGTTCAGACGGCCGATATGCGATTGCCGGTCATAAGCCCACTCACGCTCGGCGTCGGTGTGGTGAACAATGCCCATGAATCGTGGACCCAGTCCTGCCGCTGTCCACTGGAGCATCTGAAGGTCGCCGTCGGAGTTGTCGAAAGCGAAAATGGATCGACGGCCGATGTGCTGGTTGATGCCCACGGGCTTGCCTTGTTTGTCATCGATGAAGTTGATTCCGGCAGACGTACAGGTACGGGGTTGCCGTTGCGCAGCTCGAATTTCGTCTTGATACTGCTCCCGATGACTTGCTCGGGTGGTATGTCATAGGCTCTCTCAGTCCAAGGATGCATGAATTCGATGCCGCCTCCTGAGACAATGAAGATCTTGAAGCCGTTTACACGCAGGTAGGCGAAGAGTTCCAGCATAGGCTGGCAGACCATCTTGGTGTAAGGACGTTTGGTATTGGGGTGTTTTACGGTAGCTAACCAGTTCTTGAATTCACCGGGGCGAAGCCGGTAACGGGCAAAGTTACCCTCGTGCAATGCGGCTATTTTTTCTTTGGCGATCTTGAGAAAGTGTTCACGGTCATTCTTCGATGCAAGATTCTTGGCTAAGTGTGATTGGCAAGCCTGTCGTTTTTTTGAAAATACATGGTGATAATCCTTCATTGCCAACATCATTTCAAGGATGTATCAGATACATCAGAGTAAATCCTCTCCAAAATACCCGAATCTATTGAGTTCGACTTGAACACTTAATGTTCCTGCTTATAATATGGTTTTACCTGTTGACGATTTTACATAAACATTGACGGATATGCCACAACGTGCCATAACCGTTCTTAACTGTTGCATTAAGGAGATTATAAAGCCTGTTCGCTAAGCTTCAGAACAGGGACACTACATTATTCAGGAAAGTTATATGGAGAAAAAAATGAAATCAGATAGCAAGACAGTCAAAAAGGAGACCATGTGGCTGGTCGCTTTCATTGCCTTGGTGGTTGGTTTTATAGGGGGTGTCGTTTTCGGCGTTTATAAAACAGGATCAGACAAACCGATTCAAAAATCGATGATTTCGCAACCGGCTGAAAAAAAGCAAGATGTTTCAGTTGAAAGCGCTGCCCAAATTTTTAAACTCGAAAAAACGACAAAAGAGAATCCTGATGATGTTGCTGCATGGATAGCGCTTGGGAATCTGTATTTTGATACCGGCAACCATCAAAAAGCCATCACAGCGTATACAAAAGCACTGGCCCTTAACCCGAACAACGCCAACGTGATGACCGACCTTGGCGTTATGTACCGCAGGAACGGTGAACCCAAAAAAGCCGTTGAGACATTTGATAAAGCAGCGAAAATCGATCCCAAACATGAGACGGCATTATTTAATAAAGGGATCGTGCTCATGCATGATTTAAATGACCTTGATGGTGCCATTCGAGCATGGGAAGAGCTTGTCAAAAGAAATCCTGCTGCAACATCGCCAACCGGACAGCCCCTCAAAAATTTAATTGAAAAATTAAAAACCGGTATGAAATCCCAGTAACGGGCTTACTCGTTTTGAATAATTTTAATAGGATGATTTCATAATGAAAAAATTGCTCTTTATCATAATGATTTTTCTGCCCGTGACGGCCTGGAGTGCAAATATGACATACATGCTTGATGTGCAAATAAACACGGCCGAGCAAACAATCACCGGCATTGCCCGCTTAAAATCGGATGCCGATATCAAGCTTAATCTTTCCGTTCAGAATTTGAAGGTATTGAACTTAGATGGCAACGACATTGCCGATGCAACCGGTGATATTCTTCACCTGTCATTGCAAAGCGGCAAGGAAATCAAGATCCAATATGAAGCTTTGATTAACAAAAACCGGCTGAATTTTATCGATAAAGAGCACGTTTTTTTAACATCCGGCTGGTATCCACAGCCCGATCATCCGGTTGAGTATGCGCTTAAAGTGACCTTGCCGAAAAATTTTATGGCCATATCTGAATCTGAACATACAACCATTCAAAAACAAGTCAGCGCAAATACCTTTGTGTTTGAGTTCAATCATCCTCTGGACAGCCTGCATCTGGCCGCTTCGAGCCGTTATGTTCAAAAGAAAGATCGATATAAAAACATCGATATTGAAGCGTATTTTTTTAAAGAGGACGCCCATCTTGCAAATGCGTATCTTGCCCATACAAAAAATTATCTGGCTATGTACGAAAAGATGCTCACCCCATACCCATACCGTCGTTTTGCCATTGTAGAAAATATATTGCCCTCAGGGAACTCCATGCCCACATTTACGCTATTGGGCAACCAGGTGGTGCGTTTGCCGTTTATTGTCAAAACCTCTTTAGGACATGAAATTTTACATCAATGGTTCGGCAATTCCGTCTACATCGATTTTGTGTCCGGCAACTGGGCGGAAGGGCTTACCACCTATCTTTCCGATCATTACTATGCGGCTCTGGAAGGGAAAGATACTGCCTATCGAAAGCAGATTCTGGTGGATTACCATGCTTATGTCCATGCGGACAATGACATGCCATTGAGCGATTTTATAAGCCGAAGCAACAAGGCCCAAAGTGTTATCGGCTATGGGAAAGGCGCCATGCTGTTTCACGGGCTGCATCAGCGTTTCGGTGATGAAGCCTTTTATACGGCGCTTAAAGATTTTATTCGACAGAATCGTTTTCGCCAGGCTTCCTGGCTTGACATCCAACACGCTTTTGAAAGACAGACCAGGGAAAAGTTGTATACCTATTTCGGGGATTGGCTGACCCGAAAAAATATTCCTCGTCTTGATGTGGAAGATACCAGGTTGTATGTGGCGCAGGGTAAAGTAAAGCTGGATTTTGAACTTTTGCAGCAGGGTGAGCCTTATCCTTTGAACATTCCTATTACATTTTATGCCGGGAAACACAAACGTAAACAGTGGGTTGAGGTGAAAAAGTCAAAAGAAAACGTGTCGCTGTCCCTTGATGAACTCCCCAATAAAATTGTTCTGGACGAAAATTATGCGGTGATGCGGCACTTGGCTCCTGAAGAAACGCCCCCGGTTTTGGCCGGCATTATGGGTAAAGGCAAACTGATTGCCGTGATCTCATCCATGAAACGTTCAACATACCAACCTCTGATTGATGCTCTGGGGGTTAAAACGATTGTGTATGCAACGCCGGATAATATTACATTTGATCAGATTCAGAAAAATTCGTTACTCATTGCCGGCCATGACAATCCTGTTGCGAAGATGCTTTTTGGCAAACAGACGGTTGTAGAAGACGGATTGCATATAAAAGTGTATAAAAACCCGTATAATGCATCGGAACGTGTTGCATGGTTACATGCCGCCGACAAACAGCAGGCTCAGGCGGTTCAATATAAACTATCGCACTATGGAAAATATACCGAGCTTGCCTTTAAAGACGGCCGAAATACCTTCAAAGCGATTGCCGAATCAGAAAACGGCATGTTGATGTTATCCCGCCCGAAAGTCCGGGCGCTTGAACCTGATTCGCTGGCAACAATAGACGATATTATCCCCCGTCTTACGACGTCGCGTATTATTTACGTTGGAGAAACCCACGACCAATTTGCTCACCATATGAACCAGTTGAAAGTGATTAAAAAAATCCATGAGGCAGGATATCAACTGGCTGTGGGTATGGAAATGTTCCAAAAGCCTTATCAACAGGTGGTGGATGACTATCTGGCTGGCCGGATTGATGAGGTTGCTTTTTTAAAAAAGACCGAATATTTCATCAGGTGGCGGTATGATTACAATTTGTATAAACCGATTATCGATTATCTCAAACAACAGCGCATCCCGCTTGTTGCCTTAAATGTTCAAGGAGATCTCACCCGCAAAATTGCTCGGGAAGGGATGTACGATCTGTCTGACAAACAAAAAAAAGAGTTGCCTTCTGACATGAATTTTTCAAATGAAACGTACCGGAAGGATTTGAACCAGGTGTTTACAGTTCACAATAAACAAGAAAATCTCCAGGATTTTAACTATTTTTTACAAGCTCAAATGGTTTGGGATGAAGGCATGGCCGAATCCGCGCATCGGTTTTTGGTAAACCATCCGGATCATAAAATGGTCATTCTGGCGGGTAATGGTCATGTCCGGTATAAATATGGAATTCCGGATCGACTCTATCGGCGCAACCATGAGCCCTTTACCGTTGTTGTTCAGGATGAAGAAATTGAAGACGGTGTTGCAGATTATGTTCTGTTAACCACAAAACTCACCGGGCAGGCATCGCCCAAGATGGGTGTAATGGTCGAAGAAAAAGATAAGCGTCTGGTGATCAAGGGTGTAATTCAAAACGGTCCTGCACAGAAAGCAGGGCTTCAAAAAGATGACGTTATCGAGATGTTTGAAGAACGCCCTGTACAATCACTGGCAGATCTGAAAATTGCTTTGTTTTACTGCAAGATTGGAAGTACCGTCAAGATTAAGGTCAAACGGGCGGATAAGACGATTGATAAGGACATGGAACTATTTGATTTTGAACGATTCCATCAGTAATTAGACGTTTCGGAATTTCTGATGTTTTGACGCTAAAATATGGATTTCATAACTTCGCAAGACCGGCAAAACTTCATTTTTTCTTTCCAGGTTCTATACTCATTTCCGTCACAAATTGTACCGCTGATAAACCAGCAAAGATCACCGGCCTGAAACTCCCAGGCCGGACACAGTTTTTTCTTCTCAGTAGGACACGCTTTTCTATCCCAGCAGGGTTTTTTGTCATGGATATTTTTCTTTAACCTTGAAACCAGAAAAAAAATCTGACGTTCCACATGAACCGGCACGGATCGCCATCCCTGTTCATAGCTGTGAACGGCTTTAATGGAGACACCCAAGAGGTGTGCCATCTGGCGCTGTGTTTTTTCTAATTTTTTTCTAAACGTTTTAAACTCTTTACTGGTCATGCCGAGTCCTTGGCAGTTAAGTCTTCTGTTGTGTTAAAAAGGGTTAAAGAAAATGAACATAATTTGTGATTGACACTATTACTATGTGGTATTTATGTCAAGTGTTTTTTAAAGTGAAATCCTTATCGAGAAAGAATTAATTGAGAAGAAAAAAAGGCGGTTCATCTTTAAGATGAACCGCCTCAAGTCAGAAAGAGGAGGATGGGAGGATTTTGACTTATTTTCTAAACTATCATCCCGGAGCAGGGATTGTCAAGAAAAAAGTGCTACATAGTGGTAATTTTGTGGTTGAATACATACGGGCTCACAGTCATGTTCCCATAAATATTTTATTTAACCGTTGCAGTTCAGATTCG
>JASFGF010000173.1:0-6214 GCA_050123915.1 Desulfobacterales bacterium
CAGGCGGCACGGCCCCATGGAACAGTTTTTACAACAGGTGCCCTGCATGCCAATGTTGCAGGGTTTCATGGTGACTGCCCGATCAAAAACCGTCTCGATATCCAGTTTCTGAGCCCGAGCGATCATCTCCTGGGTTGCAGGATCAATAGAGGCCGCAATCGGATCTGCCATCTTTTTCGGCTTGTCAGCCTTGACTTTTTTCTCTTCCGCCATTAATAATTCCTCCTTGTTGAAATTTTTCCTTACATGGAAGGATTAATCATCATTAATTTTTGAATTGACATTTTTTATTAATAATAATATTAATAATCATTCCTGTTAGCATTTATAGAATAGCCTAGTCAAGACATTTATTATAAAATTTTCTAAATTTATCCATAAAAAGGAAAATTCGCTTTGCCGGATAAAAAAAGTCGGAGGATGACCCTCCAAAGAAAAACAATACTCAATATTTTAAGACAAACAAAATCCCATCCCAGTGCTGACGAAATCTATGAATTGGTTAGAAAACAGCTCCCCCGTATCAGTCTGGGTACGGTCTATAGAAATCTGGAACTTCTTGCCAAGATGGGGTTGATACAAAAACTGGAACTTGGCGGAACCATAAAGAGATTTGATTGGAATCCAAATAAACATTACCATATCCGCTGCTTGGTTTGCGGACAGGTAGATGACGCTCCCATTGCACCGTTGAACAAACTGGAAGATGAGCTTTACGGTGCCACCGTTTTTTCGATCATCGGACACCGTCTCGAGTTTGAGGGGCTTTGTCCGAATTGCACGAAAAAAGAAGCTCAAAAAATTGATCTTAAAGACGTAAATTGAATTTTGGATCGTTCGGACAGAGTCGTGGTGTCTCCTTGATTTCTTTTCTCGTTAAACGTTTCACAATATCCTCCCCTTGCCAATCAAGTTGGTCCCGTCAATAGCTTTCCTTTGGCAACAGTTATGTCAAAAATGTAGACTGATAAAATATTCTGTAAATTCGATCAAATAAAATCCCATTGAGATGTCTGTCCGGATTCGCATCACTTCTTGGGAGTAATATCGAAGACATCCATCGGTTTATGGTTGTCTGAGCTAAATTTAGTTTTTTGAGCCAGTTCTGCGGTTGTCGGTTGTGACCCTTGTCCCAAAGATTTTTACTGAACCATTTGACTGGTGAAAAAGCCTCTTTTCCTTTACATCCCATGACACCGGGTGTTAATAATTTGGATCATCTCCCGATTAGTTGTAGTTAATTAAGGTAAAACAAGTAGGTCATCTCCAATTGAGAAGGTGTTCTCCCAAAGGGTACAAGGGGTCAAGGATTCAAGGGTTCGAGTGAAATGCTAAAGAATTACAAATAACAGAAGGATATGGAAGAAAGACAACTTTAGATTACGCTAGGATGCTTTACATTTCTTTTGGTTCTGTTTGCGAATTGGAACGCAAATATTATTAGTAAAGGATTTAGATTTAATTGAAAAAGGTGGATTGGGTACACTAAAAAAAGACATCACAGAAATCGAAAAAATGTTAAAGGCGCTGAAAAAGTCTTTAGAAAACAAGCCCTTGAACCCTTGGGCCCTCGAATCCTTGGACCCTCTTCTCCAACTAAATTGGAGAAGAACTATAATTTTTAAACATCGGTTGCACCGAGCCGATGGATGCAGGGACAGAGTGAATTGAGCACTCAAGTTTTGCACCCCTAATTTTCAGCAACACCAAAAAATTGAGCGTGTCGAAAAATTTTTTAAGGTAAAATTATATGGAGGAATCTATATATGAGAGTTTCGATTACCTTGCTAATTTTGCTGTTTAATACAGTCGCCTATGCCGGAGGAATAGAAACGGTTATCGATCCTCCGACCGAGATGCCTCAGGCCGGACAGTCGACGATATTTGCCGTGTACTTTCACAATTTTGAAGATACATCTTTGCAGGTGGTTGTTCCGGACAGTATTATGTGTCGTTTGAGTGCTGGGGATGATACCGTTGAGGTTAAAGCTTATGCCATTCGGGCAACATCCGAAAAAATGATATCCATATGTCCGGGTTGTTTTGATAAAGTGCAATACACACTGGACCTTCCCTCAACCATTGAAAGCCCGGTTACCATGGTAATACCGGATTTTGAAAATGCCCATACCATGTTTGCGGTCAATGGCAGCGCTTCAATGAAAGCGTCAAAAAGCAGTGAAACCGCACCCAAGGAATTCGAAGCTCTGGATTCACTGTATGAACTGTATCAACCGTATCTAAAAAATATCGCGGCTTACGAACCCATGTATTTTCTCGTGGGAACCGACCCGGAAAAAAGCAAATTTCAATTCAGCTTCAAATATCGACTTTTTAATCTCGAAAGGACTCTGGCCCAAAAACACCCGTGGATTAAGGGGTTTCATCTTGCCTATACACAGACATCTTTTTGGGATTTGAAATCAGCGTCCAAACCGTTTGAAGACACCAGCTACAAACCGGAATTCTTTTTCCTGTCTCCCAACATCAGGATTCCATGGGGTACAGGACTCTTTTTAAAGGGCGGTTTTCAGCATGAATCCAACGGCCGCAGCGGAGATAGTTCACGGAGTACGAACTTTTTGTATATCAAGCCCATATATATTGCCTATAGTAAAAATACCAAACTGGGCATAATGGTTGCGCCGAAGATCTGGACCTACATTGCCAACGAAGATGAAAACAATCCCGACTTAAAAGATTACAGGGGGTATTTTGATCTGGAGATAAAGTTGGGGCAAGCGGATGGTTTTGTTCTGGGATCCCATTTTCGCTGGGCAAAGGAAGGCGGTTCCATGGAGCTTGATCTAACCTACCCGCTGAGTCAATCTATATTTGAAAATCTCGACCTGTATTTTCAGGTCCAGTATGTCAACGCTCTTGCGGAAAGTTTGCTCAATTTCAGAGATCGGACTGAAGCGGTGCGGCTGGGGTTTGCTATAGTTCGATGATCGCCCACCTGGATCTTGTACAAGCCGGAGATTTTCCTATGTTGCGTTATTAAGTGCTCGCAATAGCAGGCTATGGCTTCGCCCTTAAGTGCCTTACCTATGAAAGCCTCCAACTCGTCCAAAATTCAGGTTATAATTTGAGTTTCGCACCCGTGAACATGTGCGGGAAATCTATATAGAAGTGATTTCAAAACCTTCAATCAGGTCCAAAGTCCCCCGCGAAAATCCAGCGGGATAAAAAGGCGGAACGAGGGATTCAAACACAGGAATTGGGCCTGAGTGGAGGTTTTGAAACCACTTCTAAGGCAGAATCAGACAATCCGCCACCAGTTCCCACAGATACTTCACCTCAAGATCTTCAAAATCATACTCGGATTTCACATTATTGAGCTGACCGTGGCAACTGTGACATGGAACCACAATCATCTTTGCACCCGTAGCCCGGATCTGGTCGATTTTTTTTATGGCATAAAAGACGCGCTCATCATTATACCCGGTTGTCATGGTTCCACCGCCTCCGCCACAGCAGATTTGATTCATCTGACTGGGATAAAGATCAACCCAGTTTTCCATGCATTGGTCCAAAATCCAGCGAGGTTCATCAAAAAAGCCGTAACCAAAACGTTTTTGGGCCCTTCGTCCATAATTGCATGGATCATGATAAGTGGCAAGTTGTGTAAATTTCGATTTATCCAGATGGATACGACCCTCTTTAATGTAGTTTATCAGCAAATCAAAAACCGTCACAAATTGAAATTTGTCCAAAGCTTCAGGATAATATGTTTCAAGACCCGCCCGGGTCGCAAGGTATGCATGCCCTCATTCGGGCCAGAGAAGGGTTTTGATTTCAAGTTTTTCCATCTGCTCGATGATCCGGCCGGCCATAACCTTCATGGCGTCGTCGTCGCCTGTAAAATATCCCCAACTGGTTCCTTCCCAGTTTTCAGAGGTGACGGTCCAGTCTTCTTTGGCTGCATGAAAGATTTTCCACCAGTGCTTTAAATCTTCGGTATGGGTATTCACCAGTTTGTTGTGGATGGTGGTCAGTATGTTAGCGCCTTTTTTGTCAATGGGTGCTTCAAATCCCTCAAACCCCGGTTCTTCGGCGACTTCTTCGGCCACATCCTCGATGATGAACATAAAATCTTCTTTTGGCAGACGAAGATTATTGCCGGTCTCAAGTGCGGCAGCAAGGCCTTTGTGTAAAATTCCCGGCACCTTTTCCCGTTCTCTTTTGGATCGAATTTTCCGGACCACATCGGGTATTTCGATCTGCATGGGACAAACATTTTCACATTTGCCGCACATGGTGCATATCCATGGCCACCGGGCGTCGACCAGATCCTCCACAAGACCCAGAGAAACCATTCGGACCAGCATGCGCGGATCGAATCCATCGACTCCCGACGCCGGACAGGAACTTGCACACAAGCCGCAAGTCACGCAAAAATCCTGTAAAAAAGACCAGGTTCTACACCTGGTGTGATCGAGTTGGTCCATATCGATAATTTCTGATGGTAATGTCATATGGCTTCCTCAGCTATTCAAACTCATTTCTCTTTTCTATCTCCTCTTTCCTATTTTCTCTTCCCTCTCTCCGGTTCCCTATTCACTATTTACTATCCACTCTGCTAATTCTTCTTAAGCCGGCTGGGACCGAGTTTCACGATGGTCTCTTCAAAGCGATCTGCAATCTGAGCAAATTCCGCTCCCATATTGGATGCAAGAGTTTGTATTAAAATGCGTTCTTTTTCAAAACCGATCCGTGAAAACATTTCTTGAATGTGTTCTATTGTCTGACCCGCATAAATGTTTCCGTGCTCTGAATGGCAGTTTCCTTTATGACATGTTAAGACCATCACGCCGTCGGCATTGTTATCCAATGCCGCAAAAACATGGTCGTAAGATAGGGCACCCGAACACGGCACTTCCACCACTTTCAATCCTTGGGGCAGTCTGTGGCCCATGCATATCGACAGATCCCTGGCCCGGGCTGCCGAACGGCTGCAGCAGAACGCCACGATAAACGGCATGAACGTTTTTGAGGATAGCATATCGGTGTCAATGGTTATCAGATCTGATATTGTTTCGGGCTCAAGATCTGTGATGCGAACAGCTCCCCTTGGGCAGTGTGCCGCACATATACCGCAGCGTTCGCAGTCATTCGGCACAACTGCCACCTTGGCATTCAGCGTTATCGCATGATACGGGCAAAGGCGATAGCAGGTCAGACATCGTATGCACTGTCCCTCATGGACTCGTGCTTTTTCGACGTTTATTTCCGTTCCTTTTGAAGCAAGATCCGTGACTGCAAGAGCTGCATTTTCAGCGTCAATGCTTTGATCGTCATCGGCCAATACGCTTCTTGAAGGACCTGCAACCATAATTCCTTTTCTGTTGGTCAATACACTGTATCTATGGACATTATCCGCCTGGACAAATCCGTTAACATCTCTTTCGATATGGAATATTTTTGCAAGATCGGTTGCATATCGAGAAGGAACGATGGTTTCATCAACCACTGTTATGTCCGGTGTTAGTCTGAAATTTTTTGATATTATTTCATCGAAAAACTCGATTCGAATATGTTCTCCTCCCTGATGAATGTCAGGTGCAGCATCCGTAAATTTAATATAAATGGTTCCGGCTTCTTTAGTTTCTCTGTATAAGGACTCGAGACCGTCTCCTGCCACCTTTAAGTTCTTCGTCAGAATATAGGTTTGCAAATTATGGTCTTTTTGAAGTAAAAGGGAAGATAACATCACTTCTTTGGCAATGACCGGCGTGCTATCCTTCACAAGGCCTGTAAGGAAAACCACCTTTTTTACTCCCGCAAGAACGCTTTTTTCACGTGATGAATCGTTCAAAACGTTCTTCATTTGAGACAGTGTGATGGCGTTAGAAGCGGCTTTCAATCCATACAGCGAAAAATTGGACGTCCTTTGATCTTTTTCGGCAATGACGATGCGACCGGCATCTATTGATATGGGTTTATTGTTTTGTATCGCTTCGATTGTAAAATTTCCTATAGAACCTTTGCATGAAATCAACCGCGTCTCTGTCAGGATTTGCAGGGCTTTGGAATCGGTGAATTCATCAAGACCGATAGTGCCATCCGTGGTTACAATGACGATTTTATTGCCTGTGGTTAGAAGATTTTCAGCAACAGCACCTGCGCAGGGTCCATTCCCGAGTATTAATGTTTGTTTGTTCAAAGATACCACCTTTTTATTTTAAGCTTAAATTCCTTTTAAGCCCCAGTC
>JASFGF010000174.1:0-6214 GCA_050123915.1 Desulfobacterales bacterium
CCCGATAACCTGTATAAAAAAACGGTCAATCTTTAAATCCTTCAAAAGCGGAGCGATGTTGTCAAGTTCATGTATATTTATCGTACTTACAGTGTAGATCAGGCTGGTGCTAAAACCTTTTAGAACCGCACTTTTGATGCCTTGGATACAGGCGTCAAATGATCCTTTTCCCCGGATCATATCGTTTGTTTTTTGGGTGGCGCCATCCAGACTGAAGCTGAAATAGTCGATGACATCCGGACTGACCTTGGAAAGAATGTCATGAAACAGATATCCATTGGTATCAATAGTAATTGAGCTGTAGCCAAGGGACTTGGCTTTGTTAACAGCTTCGGGAAGATCCGGATGAAGGGTGGGTTCTCCACCCAAAAAGATGACATTTGCTTGTTTATTTTTTGATGCAAATACTTCGAGCCAAGCGTTAATCGTCTCTATGGGAAGCATATTTTTCCCATGTTGTTTTTTATTGATATAACAATGCCTGCATTTGAGGTTGCAATGGGTCAGGATGTGAAAAAAAACATTGGTGGCATTTTTGGAAAAGGCGACGGTTTTCTTCATGTTTGGTATGTATCTCTTGGCCTATAACATATGAAAAAGTGAGGCTATTATTCTAGACAGTGCTTGGAAAGATCCTCGTCAAAACTGACCGGATAACAGCCGTCAAAACATGCCTTGCAAAAGTTGTTTTCAGGATGCTCGATACCGGTTGAACCCAAAAGTCCTTCGAGGCTGAGGTAATTCAGCGAGTCGAGACCGAGAAAATTTTTTAATTTTTCAACAGACATATTGGCTGCGATCAGTTCTCCCCTAGTGGAAAAATCGATTCCGTAATGACATGGAAAACGATGGGGAGGACCGCTCACTCGTAAATGGATTTGGTTTACACCCAGCCCACGAAGGGCTTTGACTCGGGTTTTTACCGTTGTGCCTCTGATTATCGAATCTTCGATGATGACAATATTTTTTCCTTCGAGAAGTTTTTTTACAGGATTTAGTTTTACCCGAACGCCAAAATCACGCATACTCTGAGTGGGTTGGATAAATGTTCTCCCAACATAGTGATTCCGGATCATGGCCATTTCAAAGGGGATTCCGGAGGCTTCCGAATAACCCAAAGCTGCATACGTTCCGGAGTCGGGAAAGGGCATCACCAGATCAGCATCCACAGGAGACTCTTGAGCGAGCCGACGCCCATGAGCCTTTCGGGTTAAATACACATTCTGTCCATAGATGGTGCTGTCAGGTCTTGCAAAATAGATGAACTCAAAGATGCAAAACGCTCTTCTTTGCGGCGTCGGGATTTTGATGCTTCGGATACCGTCTTCACTGATAATAACGATTTCTCCGGGGTCAAGCTCACGTATAAATTCTGCCTGGACCAGATCCAGGGCACATGTTTCCGATGCCAGGACATAATGGCCATTGAGTTTTCCCAGGCATAAAGGGCGAAAACCATAGGGATCCTTTATTCCGACAACTTCTCCTTTGCTGGTTAGCATCACAAAAGAAAATGCACCTTTAAGCCGCGACACCGTTTCCACCAGAGCGCCCTCGAATCCCAGTTTCAAGCTTTTAACAAAGAAATGGAGAAATATTTCGCTGTCCATGGTGGTCTGAAAAATGGAGCCTGTTTCCTCGAGCTCTTTTTTCAGATGATGCGCATTGACAAGATTGCCGTTATGGGCAATCGCATACGCTTTTTTTTTGTGATGGACAACAAACGGCTGGGCATTGCCAAGAATCGAGCTTCCTGTAGTGGAATAGCGCACATGTCCGATGGCGCTTTCTCCGTCCAAATGTTCCAGGTGGGTCACGTCAAAAACATCGGGAACGAGGCCCATTCCCTTGTGGTCAACAATGTTGTAATCCCTGGCAACAGCAATTCCGGCACTTTCCTGTCCCCGGTGTTGAAGCGCGTACATACCAAAGTAGGTCAGTCTGGCAGCTTCAGGATGACCGTAGATGCCGAACAGCCCGCAGGCTTCACGGGGTTTCTCAGAATAATTCATAGATCCCTCTAAATAATCGGTTTAGGATGTTATTTCTGATCTTTTTCAGAACGAACGATTATACTCTTGTATGGTTTTCACTGAAAGACGTTTTTTCTTAAGCGCTGCGATTCCTTTGCACATGGCCATGGCGCCGGCAATGGTCGTGGTGTATGGAATATTGAATTTTATAGCCGCTCGCCTGATCACATATCCGTCCCGCTTGGTTTCGCCGCCGGAGGGTGTATTTATGATCAGCTGTATTTCTTTGTTCTTTATGGCATCGACCACATGGGGGCGACCGATGGAGACTTTATTGACCAATTGGTTCGTTATGCCCTGGTCCTTTAAAAACGATGAGGTCCCCCGGGTTGCCATGATTGTAAACCCCATATCATTAAATTGATACGCTACCGGAAGAATTGCTTGCTTGTCGTTGTCTTTAACACTGATAAAGACCGTTCCTTTGTCCGGCAGGTGTTGTCCGGCGCCGAATTGAGACTTCGCATATGCAGAACCGAAATCCGAATCGATTCCCATGACTTCTCCGGTGGATTTCATCTCAGGCCCGAGGAGCGTATCCACACCCGGAAAGCGGTTAAACGGCAGCACAGATTCCTTGACAGAAACATGGGTAGGGATTCTTTCACTGACGATACCCAGTTCTTTCAGCGTTTTGCCGAGCATGACCTTTGTTGCGATTTTGGCCAGAGGAATGCCGGTGGCTTTACTGACAAACGGGATGGTTCTAGATGCCCTGGGATTCACCTCAAGAACAAAGAGTCGATTGTTTTTAATGGCATACTGAACATTCATCAAACCCACAACATCAAGTTCAAATGCCATGGCCTTTGTCGCATTGATGATCTCGTCGAGCATTGAAGGAGAAAGCGTGTAAGGGGGCAGGACACATGCGGAATCACCCGAATGGATTCCCGCTTCTTCAATGTGTTCCATGATCCCACCGATGATGGTCACCATTCCGTCGGAAACGGCATCCACATCAATTTCAATGGCATCCTCTAAAAATTTATCGATGAGCACGGGATGGCCGGAAGATTCCAAAATGGCGAGTCTGGTGAAGTTTTCAAGCTCCTTGCGATCATATACAATTTTCATGGCCCGACCACCCAATACATAGGAAGGACGGACAACAACAGGAAAACCAATTCTTTCAGCCACTGCCACAGCTTCTTCTATCGATAATGCAGTGCCGTTTTCCGGCTGAACCAGGCCTAACTTTTTTAAAAGTGCCTGAAACTGTTCTCTATCTTCTGCCCGGTGGATACTTTCAGGCTGGGTGCCCAGAATAGGAACTCCGGCCTTATGCAGAGCCCCTGAGAGATTGAGGGGTGTCTGACCGCCGAATTGAACAATGACGCCCATTGGTTTTTCGGTTTCTACGATATGGAGCACGTCTTCTTTGGTCAGCGGCTCGAAATAGAGCTTGTCGGAAGTGTCGTAATCCGTGCTGACGGTTTCCGGGTTACTGTTGACCATGATGCTTTCAACGCCTTCTTCACGAAGTGCAAAAGATGCATGGACACAACAATAATCGAACTCAATCCCCTGGCCGATCCGATTGGGGCCGCCGCCCAAAATCATCACCTTTTTTTGGTCGGAGACCCTGGCTTCATTTTCCATTTCATAGGTGGAGTAATAATAAGGTGTTGCTGCCTTGAACTCCGCTGCGCAGGTATCCACCAGCTTGTAAACGGGACGTATGTCATGAGCTTTTCGGGTTTGTTCAATGGCCTCCTCGGTGGTGTCGGTTAAATGAGCAAGCTGAACATCCGAAAACCCCCAGGATTTCGCTTTTTTAAGAAGTGTTTCAGATATATCGGTTTTAGTGGATTTAATGCGTTGTTCCAGTTCCACGATCTGTTTGATCTGATGCAAAAACCACGGGTCGATGCCGGTGAGCTCGTGAATGAATTGAATGGGCATTCCTTTAAGTATGGCATAGCGTAAGTAAAAAATCCGCTGGGAATTGGGTGTTGCCAGTTTTTGCTCAATTTCGGTTAGAGATATGTTTTTTGCCTTGTCATCCTTTGGATCCAGAAGGTCTTTTCCATCAGATCCCAGCCCAAAACGTCCAATCTCAAGAGATCTCAATCCCTTTTGCAACGATTCTTTGAATGTTCGGCCAATGGCCATGGTTTCGCCTACGGATTTCATGGCGGTCGTCAGATAATCCTGTGTTTCAGGAAATTTTTCAAATGTCCAGCGCGGTATTTTAACCACACAGTAATCGAGTGTCGGTTCAAAAGATGCAAAGGTCTCTCCGGTAATGTCATTGGGGATTTCGTCCAGGGTATATCCCACAGCCAGTTTGGCGGCGATTTTGGCAATGGGAAATCCGGTTGCTTTTGACGCTAAGGCAGAGCTGCGAGACACCCGGGGATTCATTTCTATAACGATCAGTTCTCCGTTTTTGGGATTGACGGCAAACTGAACATTTGAACCGCCGGTATCCACGCCGATCTCCCGCATGATAGCAATCGAGGCATCCCGCATGGATTGATATTCCCTGTCCGACAGCGTCTGCGCCGGTGCTACCGTGATGCTGTCACCGGTATGGATGCCCATAGGGTCCATATTTTCAATGGAGCAGACAATAACGACATTGTCATTTTTATCCCGCATGACTTCGAGTTCATATTCTTTCCAGCCCAAAACCGATTCTTCAAGCATGACCTGTCCGATAAGACTGGCATCGAGTCCTGCTTTTGCTAATTTTTCCAAATCTTCAGGGTTGTATGCAGCACCACCACCTGTGCCGCCCAAGGTGAAACTGGGACGAACAATGATCGGAAATCCGATATCGTCGGCAACGGCTCTTACCTCGTCCAGATGGGTTGCAAAACCGCTTTTGGGAATGCGGAGTCCGATATTTTCCATGGCGTTTCTGAAAAGCTCTCTGTTTTCAGCTTTTTTAATCGATGCAACGGATGCACCGATCATTTCGATCCCAAATTTATCGAGTACTCCCATCTTGGCAACTTCAATGGCCGTATTAAGCCCGGTTTGGCCGCCCAGCGTTGGAAGCAGTGCACAAGGTTGCTCTTTTTCGATGATTTTTGCAACCGCCAAAGGAACCACCGGTTCAATGTAGGTCCGGTGGGCCATTTCGGGATCGGTCATGATGGTTGCAGGGTTGCTGTTGACCAGTATGACTTCGTAGCCTTCCTCTTTTAGCGCCTTGCATGCCTGGGTTCCCGAATAATCAAACTCGCACGCCTGGCTGATAATAATCGGGCCTGCACCGATGATGAGTATTTTTTTTATGTCCGTACGTTTGGGCATTCTTATTTTTTCTTTTTCTTAATCAGAGCCTTGAATTCATCAAAGAGATATTTTGCATCATGAGGGCCGGGTGACGCCTCCGGATGATACTGGGCGGTAAAAATCGGATAGTCTTTATGTCTGAATCCTTCGAGTGTATTATCATTCAAATTGATATGCGTTATTTCAATATTTTCCCTTTTCAGGCTATCCGTGTCTACAGAAAAACCGTGATTTTGAGATGTTATTTCAATCCTACCTGTCAAAAGGTTTTTTACCGGCTGGTTGACGCCCCGATGACCGAACTTGAGTTTAAAGGTTTTTCCCCCTAATGCGAGTCCCAAAAGTTGATGCCCGAGACAGATGCCAAATAAAGGGGCATAATCCAAAAGCGCCTTGATGGATTCGATGGCATACGTCACCGGCTCAGGGTCTCCGGGACCATTGGACAAAAATATTCCATCCGGCTCCATGGCCTTTATCGTATCGGCATCGGTGGTCGCCGGAACCACGACAATTTCAAATCCTTGGGATTCCAGATTTCTTAAGATATTGTATTTGATTCCATAATCAAAGGCCACCACCGAGTATTTCTCTGTTTTAAACTTCCAGACATTTCTGTCTAAAGAAATATCCTTGGAATTAAAAAAAACCGGCTTACCATTACACCAGTAATAGGGAACATGGGTGGTTACGTTTTTTACAAGATCCTGACCGACCATACTCGGAATTTCTCTTGCCCGTTCAACACATGATAAAGGGTCGAGGTCCTGTGTGGAAATAAATGCCCGCATGGCCCCTGCATTCCGAATATGCCTGGTTAACGCACGGGTATCGAATTCTTCAATCCCGAGGATGCCTTGGGCTTTAAGGTAATCGGCCAAAGATGAAACAGATCTGAAATTGCTGGAAAAGTCCTGGTATTCCCTCACCAAAAA
>JASFGF010000175.1:0-6213 GCA_050123915.1 Desulfobacterales bacterium
GAAATTTTGGACTATATTCACTGACGTTAAAATAAGCAAGAAAAATATTTAAGAGGACTGTAAAATCGGGATGGGGTTGAATTTACGCGTTTTTTTTGTTTCAATAGCGGTTGCGTGGGAATTGGGGTTCGTCCATAAATATATAAATTGATTTAATTTAAGTACTTGTGTTATAAGGATTGTTTTTAGGAATTGAAGGTAACCCCAAAACTTATAATTGATTAATCACCTGTTAAATTTTACGGAGGAGCTAATGCCAATTTACGAATATGAGTGTAAAGAGTGTTCTCACAGCTTTGAAGTACTCCTGCTGTTTTCCAGCGATCCGCCCCCCCAATGTCCCGAATGCCAGTGTAAGGATGTGGCGAAACTCATGTCTACCAATACCATGAGAAAGCGAGAAGAGTATACCGGGGTGGGTGGTATACTCGATCCTCACGTCGGCCCGACTTTTTCGGGTGGATCGAGCTAAAGGGAATCAACGGGACATCTATGATTTTATGCCCTTCTCGTGAACAGAAGTCGAAAGTTCCCCAGACGACATCTATGATGTGATCATCATGAAAAACGAATTTGGATCAAATTATGCGTCCATTGCAGATGTTGATTTTACAGCCAAATACCGTGCAAGATGCTACTGCGATGCCATACAGTACGAAGTGCGCTCGGATCCTGTAGATGCAAAAATATGTCATTGTCTGGCATGTCAAACACTGCATGGCGCCCCTATGCAATGGGCAGCTATATTTCACAAACGTGACGTCAGGATTACGAAAGGCATCGACCACCTAAACTTTTACAACAGTGAACTCGATAAACACGAGAGAATCCTTCCCTGCAAAGTCAGCTGTGCTTTGTGCGGCACCCTCATTGCCGATGAAGGGCGCAATATGTGGCTTGCGTTTCCATCACTTTTTAATTTTGGGGGTGTATCAAAAGTTCCGACGAAATTCAAACCAACGTGCCATATCTTCTACGGTATGCGGGTTATCGATATAAACGATGATCTGCCCAAGTGGTCCGGTCACAAAGATCACTCAGAACTTTTATAAGCAATGGAAATGGTGTCGTATCAGAATTAATAACCCGCCGAGGCGAACGTGATGAACAAATTAAAAAAGGATATTTTTGAAAGAATCAAAAGCACATATTGCAGACTTAAAGCTTCTTCCATACAAGGGGTCGGCGTTTTTGCCATTAGAGATATACCGAAAAATATAAATCCATTTTTCGGATTGCCCGATCAAAAATGGTTACGATTTTCCATGGATGAACTTGGAGACATAGATAAAAATATCGCAGAGATGATAGACGATTTTTTTGTAATCGAAAAAGACGATACCGTAAATATTCCGGAATATGGTTTGAATGGGATGGACATGTCATTTTTTGTGAATCATTCTGATCGTCCCAATCTCGCAACCCTTGACGGGAGGCATTTTTCAACCGCGAGAGAGATTAAAAAAGGGGAGGAATTAACCGTTGGATATGATGCGTATGATCATAAATATAAACAATGAAACAAGAGAGCGCATATATGGAAAAAGGTGAAGGAATCCTCGAAAGGTTAAACAAAGACATTGTTCTCGGCGCTGAAGGGTATCTCTTTGAACTTGAAAGGCGGGGCTATCTTAAGGCAGGTCCTTTTGTTCCGGAAGTGGTTCTTGATTTTCCGGATGCGGTCAAGGAACTCCACCGGGAGTTTTTGAGGGCCGGAGCAGAAGTTATGGTTGCCTTTACCTATTATGCCCATCGTGAAAAGATGAAGTCCGTGGGCCGTGAGATGCACCTCGAGGCATTGAACAGGGCTGCTGTGAAGCTGGCAAAAGAGATTGCCGTGGAAGGGAATGCGCTTGTTGCCGGAAACTTGAGTGAGTCCTGGAAATATGATCATAGCCGCCCGGAGCAATCAGAGAAGATCGTTCGACCCATGTTCGAGGAACAAGTCCGGTGGGCATTGGAGGAAGGTGTGGATTTTATTATCGCTGAAACCCTGGATTATGTCGGAGAAGCATTGATTGCACTTGACGTTATTCGCCAGGCAGGACTCCCTTCAATGATTACCTATACCCCGATATTGGAGAAGAGCCGTGACGGCTATACCTGGGGTGATGCCTGCAAAGTATTGGAGGATAGCGGCGCAGATATCGTAGGATTAAATTGCGGCAGGGGACCAAACACCATTGGTCGACTCCTTAAACACGTCAGGGAGTCGGTTAAGTGCTTTGTGGCTGTGCAACCGGTCCCTTACCGAACCACAGAAAAACAGCCATACTTCCAAAAGCTTCAGGAGAAAGGACATACGTCGTGCGCTTTTCCTGTTGCGCTTGACCCCTTTTTGCATACCAGATTCGAGATGGCTGATTTTGCAGTTAATGCCAGAGATATGGGAATAAATTATATTGGTATTTGCTGCGGAGGAGCGCCGCATCACGTCAGGGCAATGGCAGAAGCCCTTGGCAGGACAACGCCGTCAAGCAAGTATTCGCATGATGTGTGCATGCAAAACGTTTCGTTTGACGGCAAGCCTATCTGCGATGTCGATTGATCTAAACAATGGACTTGCAGGACGTTCCTTAAATGAAACCGTTATATGACATCAGAGGTCATTGATGAAGATTCTTTTTGCTGCGCCGGAGAATGCCTGGGGCGGATTTTTAGGTTTGATCCGGGCTAAAACACCTGAGCACCGGTTCGAGGCCGCCGGTGGTTTTGCTGTGGATACGCTAAAAGGCTTTGATGTATTGATCCCTACCATGTGTCCGGTATCACAGGAGTTGCTTGAAACCGGAGACCGATTGCGACTGATCCAGCAGTGCGGTTCAGGGCTCGAGATGGTTGATCTGGATGCGGCACAAAGGTTCAATATAAAAGTTGCCAATGTGCCCACCGATATCTCCGGAAATGCCGATTCAGTGGCTGAATTGGGCATCTATATGATAATAGGTCTTTCCAGAGATGTTCGAAAAATGTCAGAAAGCCTGGCAGAGCAGCGTATGGGCCAACCCCGGGGAAAGGCTTTGAGCGGCAAAACCATCGGGCTCATCGGTCTCGGTGGAATCGGGCGTGCTCTGGTAAAAAGGTTAAAAGCCTTTGATGTTCACCTGATCGGTATCAAAAGATATCATCCTGAAGACGCCATGGAAAAATTGGGAATGGACTGGGTCGGGAGGGGTGAAGACCTCCAAGAATTGCTTTCAAGATCTGATTTTGTGGTTTTGTGCCTGCCGATGACACCTGAGAGCAAAAACCTCATTGATCGCAACACGTTTTCATTCATGAAAAAGGGCGCTTTTTTAATCAACCTTTCCAGAGGTGGTTTAGTGAACCGTGATGCACTGGAAGAGGCCCTTGCATCCGGAAAAATTGCCGGTGCCGGCCTCGATGTTTTCTGGGAGGAGCCGCCGGATCCGAATGATCCGATTTTCAATTATAATGTCATGGCCACGCCTCATATTGCCGGCTCCACAGACGTCTCTATGAGGGGAATTGTGAACGTCGTTGCCGAGAACATCCGCAGACTGGAGAAGAGCCTTGAACCGTTATATTTAAGCCGATCTGATATTTGATGTTGTAATGGGATCACGTCTGCTCTTGATACCTTATTCAATTTTAAAAATTGATCGGGAATTAAGTAAGGTGAAGGGATTATGGAGGTATTAACATGGTGGAAAACGACCATAGCGTTGTTTCGAAGATAACTAAAAAGCAATTTGGCTGTTTGCAAGTCTTTGGTTTAATCGCTGTTGCCGTCATTGTTACCGCAGGGATAACCATCTTAATATTCAAAACCTACTTTTTTCCGTCAGAGTTCAAACCGGTGACCCTGAACCCTCGTGAAGAGCAGGTTCTGACGGCAAAATTAGAAAAGCTCGATACCATAGGGGTTGATGTTAATTTACACGAGAAAGATGTTCTTAAAAAACCATCCAAAGCAGACCGGTTTGATTCAAGTGGCGCTCTCGAACCGGAACCTTACAGTGAAAATAACATCAAAAGGGAGATCATTTTCACTGAAAGGGAATTGAACGCATTATTGGCAAAAAATACGGATCTTGCAAGAAAATTGGCCATCGATTTGTCCGATGATCTTGTCAGCGCAAAGCTTCTGGTGCCGGTAGATGAAGATTTCCCTTTGTTTGGGGGAAAAACCCTTCGTGTCAAAACAGGGGTGGTTTTTACATATGTTAAGGGTAAACCGGTGGTCATTCTCAAGGGTATTACCATTATGGGGGTACCCATGCCAAATGCCTGGCTGGGGGGAATCAAGAACATCGATCTGGTAAAAGAATTTGGTGCTGACAAGGGTTTCTGGAAGAGCTTTTCAGATGGGGTCGAGGATATCAAGGTAAAAGAGGGTCACTTAAAGATAACGTTGAAAGAATAGTGCTGTTTTCCATTGCTGAAACGGGGAAAAGTCCATGAAAAAGTATCAGATTCGGAATCGTTTTATACCTTTCAGGAAATCGGATGTTATAGAAATGTGTGTCAACGATTCACGGCTTTCTGGACACGATCAAAAATTATTCAGACAGTTTTGCCATATTTTAAAAAGTTTGATTCATTTTGAGTTCCACCATCAAGTGGAAACACTTAAAGACTGCTATTCACCATTTAACCCCGATGCAGACACATGGTTGAACTACGATTACTCAGAGCAGGAAAAAAAGGCGCTGCAAAAAAAACTTGTGGAGGGATTGGATTCGATCCTTGATGCCGCTAACTTCCAAAAGATAACCGAGGCCGATCTTGAAGAAGCTCTGAGAGAGGAATCTCTTTTTAAGATCCGTCTTCGTGTAGATTTTAACGATTTTGAGGAAGTTATATTTTATCAGCGGGGCGAAAGCTTCAAAGAAGAGATACGGGTAAAATATTTCGGATTGAAGAAAACGCCGATAAGATTTACCAATTATGATAGAGTGATGATATATATTAAGTTTAAAGAAGAGGATTACTTTAAAGGGAAAAAGCAAAAAACGCTTTACTTCACGCCAGGCTCGACAATTATCAAACTTTTTCAAAATGTTCCCAAGGCGGACCTCGAGATGCTTTTTCCCAACAGCGAGGTCCGTATGAAAACCATCGATAAACTTATTATTGGCATCCCGGCTGCAGTGAGCGGCATTGCTGTCATCGCAACCAAGCTCGGGGCTTCAATTCTTTTGATTGCCTCGGTTATTTCTTTTTGGCTCGGACTCAGCAAAAGGGAAGTAAAGATTGAACAGCAGCACCTTATTGCCTTGGCCTTAGGGTTGGCGACCCTCGGTGGTTTTTTATTCAAACAGGTGAACAAGTTCAAAAACCGTAAAATAAAATTTATGAAAGCGCTTTCAGACAACCTCTACTTTAAGAACCTTGACAACAACACAGGGGTTTTTCATCATCTTGTCGACGCGGCCGAAGAAGAGGAGTTCAAAGAAGCGATTTTGGCATATTACTTTCTTCTGGTCGAGGATCGGGAGCTTACCATAACGGCACTCGATGAAACCGTAGAACGCTGGTTTGAAAGTAAACATAAGTGCAGGATTAATTTTGAAATCGAGGATGCCTTTCAGAAACTTAACCGGTGGGGGCTCGTTCATCTGGACAAAGACATCATTCGTAGAAAAAATCTGAATGACGCGATGCAGCAACTCGATAAGATTTGGGACAATTACTTTCCATATCACAAGGCTGACCAATTGCCTGAGATGTATTAGAAAGGGTTTCAACATCTCCCCTCAGGCCCAATTCCCGTGTTGGACCGAGGGATTCAATGCTCGAAAAGAGTTTCGTTTAGATGAGAATGATGATTTGATGGAATCCTGTCGTTATGTATCTCATGTTGATGAAATTAATGTTGGCCATGCTTCTTTTATAATCATCTTGGAGCTGTGTAAAAAATTACAAACGATATTTATTTTCAAGGGCGTTGACAAATAAATGGGCGTGGTGGTTATAATACTTATTTGAATTGAATGATGGTGTTGGAGGAATGATGAATTTGGTTGACACGTGCAGAGATCGAAAGATCCACACAAGGAATATAGAGATTGCCACTTATGAATATGATGAAGAACACATTGTCGTGGAAGGTATACTGAAAGATGATCTTCTGATACCCATCTATGTTTCAGGAAAAGAAAAACAACCCCATTCACCACATCATATGATGATACAAATACTCATCGAGTGTTCATCTTTTATTATTAAAGATATAAATGTAAAAATGCC
>JASFGF010000176.1:0-6212 GCA_050123915.1 Desulfobacterales bacterium
CAGATAATAATTTTTCTGGGTTTTATCCATCTGTTCTTTGACACGACTTTTTATCCGCTGATCCATTTTGAAAATATCAATTTCCATCTTGATTAAATTCAGAAGGAAAGAAAGCCGTTTTTCCAGGGAAATCGTTTCCAGCAGATGTTGTTTATCTTCGATTTTAAACGCGAAATGAGCCGCCATGGTATCAACAAGCTTTGAAGGGTCTGAGATGCTGGAAACACTTTTCACAAGATCTTTTGATAGACTCTTGTTTATTTGGGCATATTCATCGAAACTTTTGTTAATCGCCCTGATCAGTGCTTCACCCTCTGCAAGCGATACTTCCGTTTCGGGAATCAATTCCAACTCCACCTGAAAAAAGTCCTTGTTTTTAACAAAACGGGCAATAGAGGCTCTGTTTTTCCCTTCGATCAAAGCTTTTACCGTTCCATCAGGAAGCTTTAGAAGTTGAAGCACGCTGGCAATGGTTCCCACACGACTAATGTCTTTTTCACCGGGGTTGTCAATCCCGGCCTTGATCTGGGTGGAAAGAAAAACCCTCTTGTCATGGTTCATTGCATCGGTAAGTGCGTTCACTGATTTCGATCGTCCCACAAAAAGTGGTGCGACCATGTGAGGAAAAACAACAATATCCCTCAGCGGTAAAAGAGGTAATATCAGGTTTGGTGAATCAGAATCGTCATCTTTAAAAAATTTTTGTAAACTAATCATAATAAGCAGTTATTCTCCCGATCATCCGTCTTGTGCTTTTTTCTGGGGTTGCTCGAATAAGAGAATGGGATCTTCCTGATTGAGAACCGTATCTTCTCCTATAACACATTCTTTCACATTCTCCATGGAAGGGATATCATACATGACATCGATCATGCATTTTTCCATAATGGCACGGAGTCCTCTGGCACCGGATTTGCGTTTCATGGCCTCTTCGGCAATGGCTGTTAGGGCGCTATCCGTTAATCTTAAGTTGACACCTTCTATCTCCATGAGTTTTTTAAATTGCTTTATCAGTGCATTTTTCGGCTCTTTTAATATTCTGATCAAAGCAGATGCATTTAATTCACCCAGGGTTGCAATAACAGGGAGACGTCCCAAAAATTCAGGAATCAAACCGTATTTAATCAGGTCCTCGGGCCTCACCATTTCAAGGATTTCACCGATATTCTTTTCTTCCTGTTTGATGATCTTGGCCCCAAAGCCCATGACTTTTGAACCCAGACGCCTTTGGATGATCTGCTCGAGACCGGTAAACGTTCCCCCACAGATAAAAAGTATGTTAGACGTGTCGACTTTAACAAAATCCTGTTGAGGGTGTTTTCGTCCCCCTTTGGGCGGAACACTGGCAGTGGTCCCTTCTATAATTTTCAATAATGCCTGCTGTACGCCTTCTCCTGAAACATCACGGGTGATAGACGGGTTGTCTGACTTTCGAGCAATTTTGTCGATTTCGTCAATGTATACAATACCCCGCCCTGCCTTTTCCACATCATAATCCGCATTCTGAAGCAGAGAAAGGATGATATTTTCGACATCCTCGCCGACATAACCGGCTTCAGTAAGGCTGGTGGCATCGGCAATGGTAAAGGGTACATTTAAAAATCTGGCAAGCGTTTGTGCCAGCAATGTTTTTCCGCACCCGGTCGGTCCGATGAGAAGAATATTGCTCTTCTGGATCTCAACATCTCCGGTTTTGACTGTAGAGTCCAAGCGTTTGTAATGATTGTAAACCGCAACAGCGAGAATTTTTTTTGCTGAATCTTGCTCGATGACATAATCATCGAGCATTTCTTTAATTTCTTTTGGAACTAAAAGCCGTTCCGTGTCTTTTTCGTCTTTGCCTCTTTCCTCTTCTATAATTTCACTGCACAGTTGGATACATTCATCACAAATATAGACGGCAGGACCGGCAATCAGTTTTTGAACCTCTTTCTGATTCTTTCCACAGAATGAACAGAAAAGGTTGTCGTTCATTTCCCCTTTTTTCGCCATTTTAATTCTCCGTCATTTCTATTTTATTCAAATCATCTCTGTTTTCAATAACATGATCGATAATGCCGTATTCTTTGGCTTCCGCACCGCTCATAAAAAAGTCACGATCCGTATCATTTTGTATTTGACTCAAATCTTTTCCAGTATGACGCACCAGTATTTGATTTAAGGTTTCTTTCATACGCAGGATTTCTTTGGCCTGGATCTCGATATCTGATGCCTGCCCCTGAAATCCGCCCATGGGTTGATGGATCAAAATCCTTGAATTGGGAAGTGAATAACGCTTTCCCTTGGTCCCGGCAGTCAATAAAAGGGCACCCATACTGGCGGCCTGACCGATACATACCGTTGCAATGTCCGGTTTGATGTACTGCATGGTATCATAAACCGCCAATCCTGCAGTAACAATACCGCCGGGCGAATTTACATAAAAATTTATATCCTTATCAGGGTCTTCGGACTCCAGAAATAAGAGCTGTGCGATTAAAAGATTTGCAACCTCGTCATTCATGGCTGTCCCAAGAAAAATAATCCTGTCCTTTAGGAGCCTTGAGTAGATGTCATAGGCCCGCTCACCCCTGCTACTTTGTTCTATAACCATAGGTATTAACGGCACAAATTATCTCCTTATTAAGTATTTTTTTAAAATTACGGATAATTTCTAAAAGATTTCTTTTTGTTTACAACAATCATATCATGAAACGATATAAAGTTTCATCAACTTTTACCTATTCGGTTTCAGTTTCTTTCTCCAACTCCGGTGCAACTTCTTCAATGTTGCTATTCTCAATAATAAGCTTGATGGCCTGTTTTTCAAGTAAGGTGTGTTTAAAAAAATCGAGATTATCCTGGTTCTGTTGATAGTAATTTTTGATGGCTTCAACCGGCTGATTGACCGCCTTCGCCATTTCAGCGAAACCATCTTCCAGTTCTTGATCGGAAAGCTCTATATTTTCCTGATCTATAATCTTGCCTAAAATCAAGTGGCGTCTGACTTTTTTTTCCGCTGTTTCACGATGTTCTTCAACAAGCATTTCCTTTGTCAGGCCTTGTTCCTCCATGGTTTTGTTATAGTATGTCAACGTCTTTTCAATTTCATCGATAATATTGTTCAGCTCATAGTCCACCATTGAATCAGGCAATTCAAATTCCGTTTTTTCAATCAGGTCTTTATAGATCTGTTCATTCAGTTCCTGCTCCACACGTTTTTGATATCCTTCATTTAAATTGCTTGTTATGGCATTTTTCAAGTCGTCTAACGTTTCATATTGGCCGAATTTTTTGGCAAATTCATCATCGATTTCAGGAAGGATTTCTTCTCTGATTTCATGGAGAGTTACATGGAAGGTAATTTCATGGTTTGCCAGTTTTTCATTGAAATGATCTTCTGGAAAATTTACGGTTATTTCTCGGTTTTCACCCGGTTTCATACCGATCAATTCTTCGTCGAGGGTTTTTGAAATGGCGCCTGCACCGATTTTCATGCTAAAATTTTCTGTTTTCTGGGTTTCGGGAAAGGGTATACCGTCTTTGAACCCTTCGTAATCGATCAGAACAGAGTCATTTTCTTTTACCGGCCGATCTTCAGTGATGGGGATTTGTTGCGTCATGTTTTTCTGGAGAAGTTTAAGCTGTGCCTCCATTTCTTCATCTGTAACCTGATATAATGCTTTTTTCAGTGTTATTCCCTTGAAATCAATGTCATCAATTTCAGGTTTTACCTCCACTGTGGCATCATATTTATACGGACCCTTTTCTTCGAGTTTCGGCGGTTCAATTTTTGGATTTCCGATGATATTTAATTCGGTCTCCTTGAGGGCTTCCACAAAGGAATCCTGAAGCAATTTTGAGGAGACATCACCATGCACATCCTTTTTGTATAACCTTTCTAAAACCGAACGGGGTGCTTTACCAGGACGAAAACCTTTTATTTTGGCATTTTTTTTAAGATTTTTATAGGCATTGTCCAGCTCACGAATGACGATTTTTTCCGGCACTTCAATATGCAGGATCTTTTTAACACTGCTCACATCTTCTACGGTGACTTGCATAAATTTCCTTTCTAATAAATCAGTGCCTCAAGATTGACAATATCTCAGGCACCTTACACGGGTTTTTAACTGGTGCGAGAGGGGAGATTTGAACTCCCACTCTGTTGCCAGAGCTGGATCCTAAGTCCAGTGCGTCTGCCAGTTCCGCCACTCTCGCATTTTGATTCGTTAATATTTTATATAATATAAAGCAATTTAAAACATCATGAGCGCGATCTAAATAAGAACCTGTCGTTTGCTTTAAACCCAGATATGGGTTAATATTTTTAACAGGAATTATTATAGGAAAACCATGGGCTATCGTGATGTTTTTAAATAGTTTGAAAGCCGTCTTGACATTATTTTAAAATATATTAGATTTTAAGAAAAATCAAACACTAAAATTAATGTCAAATCAGGCATCTGTCAAGTCAAATAAGGAATTTTGAGGTTATGATCAAAGGTTATAAACCAATTCTTTTTAAGCACCATATCGCCATAATCTTATTACTCTTTATGATCCTTGCACATTTTGCAATTACAGAAGCAGCTTCCAACAAACACCGATTTCAGATCCAACAAAAAACCATTGTTATCGATCCCGGACACGGCGGTTATGATAAAGGCGCCCGGGGACCTGACGGCACCCTTGAAAAAGCCGTTACCATGGAATTCGCCCGGGTGTTGGCATTAGCACTCGAAAAAACGTATAAAGTCGTTCTTACTCGGACAGATGACTATTGGGTCGATATCCCCACTCGGACAGCGATGGCCAATCATCTGAATGCAGACATGTTCATCAGCATCCATACCGGGGGCAGTTTTCTTCATCAAGCAAAGGGTATGTCATTGTATTATTATGAAAAAGCGACAACTTCCCCCCTTATGCTTGAAACAGAATCCATGGAAGAATCCAAAGGCTCAAATATTAAGGAACTATGGTCTAATATTCAAGGCCGGCATCAAAAAAGCAGTAAAGTTCTTGCAGAGGATATCCTAAACAGTCTCAAAGAAAAGATGGGTGAAACGGTTGAATATAACCCTGAAATACAAGGGGCGCCGCTGATGGTTTTAGAAGGTGCGGACACGCCCGCGGTCCTCATTGAAATCGGATATATCACCAATCCTAAAGAAGAAAAATCGTTGAATGATATCGTTTTGCTGTCGTTTCTTGCCCAAAAAATCAAAAAGGGCATTGATGATTTTTTTGAAAAAGCACCATAGAAGTGGTTTCAAAACCTCCGCCCGCCTTTTTATCCCGCAGGTTTTAGCGGGGGACTTTGAACCTGATTGAAGGTTTTGAAACCACTTCTAATCAAATATCTGCTTGCACGATCTATCAGACAGTGATAGAGATAATTTTCGTCGGGGCGTGGCGCAGCCTGGAAGCGCGCCTGCTTTGGGAGCAGGAAGTCGGAGGTTCAAATCCTCTCGCCCCGACCAATTAATTATTTCAATAAAAATAGTTTGTTATCTATCTTTTAACTCGCTGTTTTTTTGTGTCCAAAAGCGCGTTTTTCGGAAAATTTATGCCAAATATATACCTTTTTGAAAAATTTAAATTTTAAGGTTTCACGTTTTACTATTCGCTATTAATAAAATCAATAGGTTATCGGTCATGAAAATTACCTAAATTCAGTGTTTGCATGGTTTTTTCCCACTCCGCATTTCGAAAGAATTTTTTTTCGCTAATTTTCAGCAAGTTATAGGTTTTGGTGCCTGTGAGCGCGCCTGTCTGGACGGTAAGGCGCGCTTTCAGACAGATTAATTGATGTATTAAAGACCATAGTGTTAATAGTCGCAAGATGGAGATGACTCGACAAACTCAATTTCTGCTCAAGCAAGATTTCAGCTGATTTATTCTAATCTACAATCTACAAAATTACATATTGCATCAGCACATCAAACAAATTTTGGATTTTTCCAAATTTCAGCATCAGGCACGAAACCCAAAATAATTTATCGCTCAAAAAAGTGTGTATTTGTGATTGTGCAATCCACAATTCAGCATAAAAATAGCTGGACACAACATATAGTGGTGCACACATTTTGAAATCTCTTGAGTTATAGATTTGGATATGAAACTAATATCGCAGGAATTCTTTCTAAATGACAATTCCGTATATTGGGAGAAAAATGTACTTTTAGAAACCTTCAAATCATGGGATTCTCATACGATACCCATAATTG
>JASFGF010000177.1:0-6168 GCA_050123915.1 Desulfobacterales bacterium
AAATCAAATTCTTGAAGAAGTTTTTGGTTATAAACGAGGGATCAAATGAAACTGACGATAAAAATCATGAGTTTAATATTTTTGGGAATCATAGCCCTTTTAGTTGTTGATGGATACATTTCCGTTAGGCGCGAAATAAACCTGTTTGACAATGACATGAAGCGCAACGCCCATTTGCTGGGAAACACGGTCAAAGAATTGACCCTTGACACCTGGCATGAGGCTGGCCAAAATCGGGCTCTGGAACTTATCAAAAGAGTGGATAGAGAGGAAAATTATATGCGGATTCGATGGGTTTGGCTGGGCGATCTATCGGTTGAGCCTTATGTGCCCCGAGTGGCCCCAAAAAAACTGTTTCCGGTATCCCGCGGACAAGAAATTTCGGTGAAAAAAATGGACGATAATGGCTCCGGTCATCTCTACACTTACGTACCAGTTCAAATCAACAGCCTAGAGTATGGCGCTCTTGAAATTTCAGAATCTATAGATAAGTTAAAGAATTATATACATAAAACGATATTACGATCTATTATACTCGGCATCTTGATGGCGTTGTTAGGCTCCATCATGCTGTGGGTGCTGGGGCTTAAATTTGTCGGCCGTCCGTTGAATCGACTGGTGGAAATCACCCGTCAGATCGGTAAAGGTGATTTTTCAGTGCGAGTGGCTGTTCATGGACGGGATGAGCTGTCCAGTTTGGCAAACGCGATCAACCAAATGTGCGCACAGCTTGAAGCATCACGAGAAACTGTTCGCAAAGAGACTGAAGCTCGAATCGCAGCACTTGAGCAATTGCGCCACACCGAGCGTCTGGCCACGCTCGGTCGCCTGTCTTCAGGAATTGCCCATGAACTGGGTACCCCCCTTAACGTCGTTTCAGGAAGGGCCAAACTTATCATCAACGAAGATCTGAAAAAAGAAGACATTACTGAATGCTCAAGAATCATTAAAGAACAGGCGGAACGTATGACAAAGCTTATTCGACAATTACTCGATTTTGCCAGACGTCGGGCACCTCAAAAGTCACCTGTTAATCTTAAAAATCTATCAGATCAAGTCATAGAAATGCTGAAACCCGCCGCCGAAAAACAAAAAGTGATATTTAAGCTAGTAAAAAATGACGACATACCCCTGGTTTCAATGGACCCGTTTCAGATTCAACAAGTTTTAATCAACCTGGTGATGAACGGGATTCAGGCCATGCCTGACGGCGGATACTTGGAAATAGGGCTCCACATGAAATATTCATGCCACCCGGCTTTAAGTGACCAGGAACAACATTACGTAGCGATAAACATTAAAGATGAAGGAAATGGTATTTCTGAAGACAATATCAACCATATATTTGAGCCTTTCTTTACAACTAAAAACGTGGGGGAAGGAACCGGATTGGGACTTTCCATTGCTTATGGCATCGTTCGAGAACATGGCGGGTGGATCGATGTTAAAAGTAAGGTCGGTGAGGGGAGCTGTTTTACAATTTATATACCACTGGAGGTTGACGAATGCGCGGAAAAATTCTGATCGTTGATGATGAACAACTGATGTGTGAAATGCTTGAAGACGATCTCAAACGAAACGGCTTCCATCCAACGTGCTACATCTCTGCCGAAAAAGCGCTTGATGCTCTGAAAACCGAATCGTTTGACGTTCTTTTGACAGATCTGAATCTACCAAACATGAGCGGGATCGAGCTTTGCGAACGAGTCGTTGGCAACAGACCCGATATCCCTGTAATTGTCATCACCGCATTTGGGAGCATGGAGACCGCCATTGCCGCTATTCGCGCAGGCGCATACGATTTCGTTACCAAACCGATCGATACGGAATTCCTTATTCTCGCCCTTGACCGTGCTGTAAAGCACCACGGCCTTCAAGAAAAGGTGAAACTTTTGGATGAAGCCCTCAAAAAATCTCATCAATTCGATGAATTGATTGGCCAAAGTCCCCCCATGCGCAAACTGATTGATCGACTCGAACGTGTTGCCGACACTGAAACTTCTATTCTTGTTACCGGAGAAACCGGTACGGGAAAGGAACTTGTGGCACAGGCGCTTCACAGACGGAGCCGCCGACATAAAGGCCCTTTTGTTGCCGTTAACTGTGCCGCGCTGCCAGATGCACTGCTGGAAAGTGAACTCTTCGGCCATAAAAGCGGCGCGTTTACCGATGCCAAAACAGAACGTAAGGGACTGTTTTTTCAGGCCAACGGCGGAACTCTTTTTTTTGATGAAATCGGTGATTTCCCACTGACTCTTCAACCCAAACTTCTTAGATCTCTGGAAGAACGCTGCGTTCGCCCAATCGGCGGCACCTCTGAAATCAATTTCGATGTTCGAATCATTGCTGCGACCAATCGTGATATTGAAACCGCCGTTGAAGAAAGTCGATTTCGTGAAGACCTGTATTATCGCATTAATGTCATCCAGATTGATCTTCCGCCGCTTCGAGATCGCGGAACCGATATTCTTCTTCTTGCACAGCATTTTATTGAGCGGTTCGCCATTCGTTCAGACAAACAAATAACGGGGATATCAAATACGGCCTCAGAAAAACTTCTAAATTACACGTGGCCCGGCAATGTGCGTGAACTTCGAAATACCATTGAACGAGCTTTCGCATTAACCGCATATGAAAAAATATCTGTTGATGATCTTCCAGAAAAAATACGCGATTATAACGCCTCTCATTTTTTTGTTGGAAGTGATAAACCCAGCGAACTTCTTTCAGTACAGGAAGTTGAGCGTCGATACATTCTTCATGTCTTGAAGACGGTCGGAGGCAACAAGACATTGGCTGCAAAAGTACTGGGCTTGGATCGTAAAACCTTGTATCGTAAACTTAAGCATTACAAGGTCGACTGACGAGTTGCGGCAATGTCCTTCCTATCCGTCATTTCAAAAGTATCTTTAAAATGAATGAGAAAATAGATAACCGATTTCCTCTTTCCTATTTTCTCTTTCCTGTTTCCTATTTTTTGCTCGAAGATTCTGGTCATTGAATAAAAAGTATCCGCTTCTGACATCCCCCAAGGATACGTCCCTGCTGGGGCATACTGCCACGGTGAAGCAAAATACCCCGCCACACAGCCTGGATATCAAATGCATTAAGAAAAAAAATGTTTCTGAGAAAATCTGAATTGATCAACAATCTCAATGCCTTCAACATCTTTTTGGGCAGGTACATCTGTTGATGATACGTCTGGCATATTAATTGCTGAAAGTCCGTTTAAAGCATCGGAAAAAAATATTTTAACTCAAGTTTTGCGTTCTGAATTCTTATAAACAAGGAAACCTGACATGAAGACGTCCATCGAAAAGAAAAACAACATATGCCGGCTGGTTAAAAATACTCACGACAGTCATTCGCCCAAAATATTGCTGGCGGAAGATGATGAGGAAATGCGCAACTTATTGACATTGATGCTTCGAAAAGAAGGCTATCGGGTGACTGAATGCACTGACGGAATATCTCTTCTCGACATGCTTGCATCTTTTTTTCTGCCCAGCAAAGAATATGATAATTTCGATCTGATTATCTCAGACATTAGAATGCCCGGCGTTACCGGAATGGAAATACTGATGGGTGCAAATGAACTCGATAATTTCCCGCCCATGATCCTGATCACGGCATTCGGAGATAAAGAAACCCATATACTGGCAGAACGGTTGGGAGCAGCAGCGTTGTTCGACAAACCGTTCGATATAGACGACATGCTGAAGAAGGTGCGTACGATCCTGCCATTTTAGTGCTTTAATTGTGAATTTTGTACGTTTTGTGGCAAAAATATATAAACTTATCAAGTGTGAAGCGAATAAAGTGAATAAAATTGTGGAGTTCCATCAGTTTAATATAAACAGTGGCTTCCGGCTCGTAGGGCTCTCCGAGGCGTAGTCTCTACGAGATGGAGTCCTACAACTCGGAGAGAGCGTAGCGACTCCTTAACTTTAGATCATTTCAAACTTTAGATCACTTGTAACTTTTCCGGCTTGTCCGGGCAGGTATAAGCGGAATCGCTCCGGTTAATTGCAAACGAAATTTACAGGAAACGGATATGGTTAAACAGGAACATAATATCCCGTCTATAATAAACCGTTCCTCACAAGATTATTATAAACATTCTCCCTTACGAATACTGCTCGCAGAAGATGATCTTGAGATGCGCAGAATGCTTTCATGGTATTTACAAAAAAAGGGATGCAATGTTGTTGCCTGTAAAGATGGAAATGACCTTACGAGGCATCTTGGGTTTTCGGGACCATTGGAATGTTTTCACGAATTTGATTTAATCATATCAGATATTCGTATGCCGGGAGCCTCAGGTCTTCAAATTCTTGAAGCTGCAAAGGAGTTCGACGATTTTCCTTCAATGATTTTAATTACCGCCTTTCCGGATAAGCAAACCCTTGACCTGGCGAAACGCCTGGGAGCTGCGGCCATACTTTCAAAACCTTTCGATATGGATGACCTCCTCACCGAAATCAGTCAAATCTTCCCCCTAGGACTGGTTTCAGAGAAAGCGCAGCTCCCATTATCAAAACAAGAACCCGTCGTCGTGCAATTCCCGCTGGAGTTATGTTTTCGTCATGATCTCGATTCAGAACATATCAAAGATTTTGTTTACAACATGGCCGCCAAACTCAACCGGTTCAACCATCATATCGAGCATTGCAGGGTTGTCCTCGATCAGTCCAAAGCCCATCATCAAAAAAATCGTCTTTATCATGTAACGATAAACATAGATGTACCCGGCAAAACCATTGCTGTAAAACACGATTCTGAAACGGAATCAGGATTCGAAGACCTCTATCTTTCCATACACCTTGCTTTCGGAACGGCAATACGTCGTTTAAATCGATATCTTCAAAAGCACTGCTCTACGAAAATGAGGTAACGAATTTACACGCGAAATAAATGTCGAAAAGTCATAAGGAGGTAAAAATGGCCATTATAACGATTTCAAGAGGATCCTACAGCAAAGGTAAACAAATTGCAGAAAAGGTTGCCAAAACGCTCGGGTATGAATGCATCTCCCGAGAGGTGCTTCTTGAAGCTTCCACGAAATTTAATATTCCAGAAGTAAAACTGGTTCGTGCTATTCACGATGCACCGTCCATTCTCAGCCGTTTCGCCTATGGAAAAGAAAAATATATCGCTTATATCCGGGCAGCACTACTCAGGCATTTCAAAGAAAATAATATCGTCTACTGCGGTCTTGCAGGTCATTTTTTTGTCAGCGGCGTTTCCCATGTCCTAAAAGTCAGAATCCTTGCAGATTTCCAGGATCGGGTTAGACTTGAAATGGCCCGCGAAGGAATCTCGGATAGACAAGCGGCTCATATCCTGAAGCACGATGATGATGAACGAAGAAAATGGAGCAAGCACCTGTATGGTATAGATACCTGGGATCCATATCTGTATGATCTCGTCATTCATGTCAGAAAAATCAATATCGATCATGCCGTGGACATTATCTGCGATACGGCAAAACTGGAAAATTTTATGGCAACCCCCGAATCTCAAAAGGCTATTGAAAACTTGGCCCTTGCAGCAGAAGTAAGAGCAGCCATTGTCAACTTAAAACCGGATGTCGAGGTCGCCGCATCGGACGGTGTCGTTATGATAAAGACGACTATCAATGAATCCAAAGAGGGGTCGATGATTCGGAAGATAGAAAACATGGCAGGATCCGTACCGGGTGTTAATGATGTTAAAATAGAGGTGTTTCCCATAGACCCGATTGATTGAAGAACACTTTTTAACAAAGGAAAACTCTGATGAATGATATTATATTCAAACATAACGCAACAAAAAAAAACGCTTTTGCCGCCGCGATGATCACAACCGCCCTTGTTTTTGCGATTTTATTTGTCCATCCGACGGCAAATGCCTGGGCCATACCGCTGGGTCAATCAACAACCCCCGAAAGTTTCAGCGTACTTGCCGAAACCGTCAGTCCGGCGGTGGTCAATATCAGCACCGTAAAAATCATCAAAGGCGGCGGGCCGGTGTTCCGCCACTTTTTTCAAAGCCCCTGGGGGTATCAAGATCCATTTAAAGATTTTTTCGATAATTTTCCTGGTAATGAACAGCAGCGAGAGTTCAAACAGCGAAGTTTGGGATCAGGATTCATCATTGACAAAGACGGTTATATCGTTACGAACAACC
>JASFGF010000178.1:0-6162 GCA_050123915.1 Desulfobacterales bacterium
GATACTCACGGCAGTATTTCTATTATCGCTTTCAGCCCTGTCTTTTGAAATACTCCTTGTCAGGGCTTTTTCCATCAGCCAGTGGAACCATCTGTCATTTATGGTCATCAGCATCACGCTTTTTGGATTTGCTGCCGGCGGTACATGTTTAAATATCATAGACACCCGCAAAAAAGGCTGGGAAAAACATCTTTCCTCCCTTGAAAATATCCATACTTTCACTATCCTTTTTACCCTTTCTGCCATCATCTCATTTATTGTTTTGAATCGAATCCCTTTGGATTACTTCAGGCTGCCCATAGAACCTGTCCAGGCCCTTTATCTTTTAACAGCGTATCTTATCCTGGCGCTGCCCTTTTTTTTCACCGGCCTTGTTGTGTCCATTGCTTATGCGTTTATGCCCGAAAAAACCGGCTTCGTGTATTTCGCGAGCATGGCGGGTTCGGCATCCGGAGCCATCGTTCCGATGATGCTTCTTCCTTTTATCTGTGAAGGAAAACTTATCCTTCTTTCAACGCTTATTCCTCTGGCAGTCATTTTTTTAAAGCGATCAAATCATCACCAAGATTATAATCCGACAAAAAGCATTTTTCACCCAAAAAGAATAGGCTTTCGATTCATCGGTCTTTGCATCCTTATCATTGCCGGCATATTTATTGTTAAAAGCGGCAACACCATTGTCCAAGTAAAACCTTCTCCATACAAAAAGCTCAGTCAGACCCTTTTGTTTCCCAACACCCGAATCGTTGAAACCAAAAACAGCATCCGCGGCAGGTTCGAAAATATTGAAAGCCCTCACTTGAGATTTGCACCGGGATTAAGTTTAAAATACAACGGCATGCTTCCCGATCAGACGGCCACGTTCAAAGATGGAGACCATCCTTTATTTCTTTATCAATTAACATCGAAAAACGACGCACAATTTTCCAAATTCACCCTCCCATACACCGGATATCCTCTTGTACCAAATCCAGAGCACATTCTTGTGATTCAGCATGGCGGCGGATCAGCTATCTTGTGTGCACTAGCATCCAATGCAGACGACATCACCATTGTCGAGCAGCAACCCCGGATTGCCAACCGTGTTCGGCAACACTATAAACTTCCGGTGATCAACCAAAATCCTAGAACATTTTTAGCCCGATCCCACCGAAAATTCGACATCATACACATCGAAAACTGGGGAACCTCTCTCCCCGGGTCAGCGGCGCTGACCCAGGATTATTTCTTTACTATTGAAAGTTTTACACAATATTTTAAACATCTTTCCAATAAAGGTATTTTCATTACTTCACGCTTGCTGTTACTTCCACCGTCAGACGCGATTCGCCTCTGGGCCACTGCATATGAAACGTTACGATCCCTCGGAATCAAATACCCTGCAAAACACATCGCCGTTCTGCGCAACTGGAACACTTTTACCATGATAGTATCCGTACAACCCTTTAACGACCCCCCCGTGCTTATAAGCCTCTCACGAAATTTAAATTTTGATATTGTTTATATCATTGGAATATCAGAGAAAAACGTCAATCAGTTTAACATCTTCGATGAACCGTATCACTATAACGCAATCAACCGTCTTTCAGAAGCGTACCAATCAAAAACAGAAAAAACATTTTTTGAAAACTACCCCATGGATGTCGTTCCTCAGACGGATAACCGTCCCTTCCCTGACCGGTTTTTAAAGTGGTCCCGACTGAAAGCACTTTACAAAATGACAGGAAGCAGGTTTTATTCTTTATTTATGTCCGGCGAAATTGTCGTTTCCGTTGTTTTAATAGAAGCATTGGGAATATCCATTCTTCTTTTGATGCTTCCTCTTTTTGCCATTTTAAAGGAAACTCGAGAATTCTACTTCTCTCACATGCTGTATTTTCTTGCGGTGGGTTCAGGTTTTATGTTCATTGAACTCTTTTTTATCAAAGAATACATTTTCGTTTTCGGCGATCCGGTGATCAGTTTAACTGTCGTCATTACAGGACTTCTCGTGTTTTCCGCATTTGGCGGCTACTGGTCACAGCGAATCAGTGCGAAACACGTTCCTATTGCCATTGCGGCTCTTATCATACTCCTCATGAGCATGTTCTTCATTTTTAATCCCATTATGCATAGCATCATACAACTCAACAAATTTTTGGGTTACACCCTGTCATTGTTACTTCTCATTCCGCCGGGATTCTTAATGGGACTCCCCTTCCCCCTCGGTATGCGACATATGTTGAACTTTCCTTCCCAGCGGGCGTACGCATGGACGATCAATGGATGCGCGTCGGTCCTGGCATCCGTCGCATCTGCACAAATTGCCCTGGGTTCGGGTATTTTCGCCATCATGGTCTTTGCAATTTCAGCCTATTTTCTGGCCTTCATCGCACTTTGTTTCAAAAAGATTTGACACTTGGGATTGATAAACCTATGTTATGCGGGCTGTTTTTCCGAATTTATCCGGATTAGATGGTCGGAAAGAAATGAGTTTGTCATGGAAATTTTAAATATTAAAAAAACCCAACAAAGCCCCATGTACCGATATCTGATGGTATTGACCATCAGTTCAACAATAGGGCTTCAGGCATGGCGAACGTTGTTCGATAATTTTGCCGTTCGAGTGGTTGGTCTAAATGGGGATCATGTGGGGATTATTCAGTCGGTCAGAGAAATCCCGGGTTTTTTGGCGTTGCTCGCAGTGTTTGTCATCCTGTTTATTAAAGAGCATCGACTGTCGGCGCTGTCCGTTCTGATTTTGGGAATCGGCGTGGCGACCACCGGGCTTTTTCCCTCCTTCGGCGGCCTTCTGATAACGACCCTGATCATGAGTTTCGGCTTTCATTATTTTGAAACCACCAATCAATCGTTGACCCTTCAATATTTCGACAAAAACACGTCTCCCTGGGTATTCGGCAAACTTCGCGCACTTTCTGCGGCTTCAAACATCGGCATCGGCATCTTTATCTATTTTATCGCCTCTTTTTTAAATTTCACTCAACTGTATCTGCTCATCGGAGGATTGATTGCAGCTGCGGGGATATGGGGTTTTTTTCAAAATCCTGTAGATCTGAACATTGTTCCGCAGCGAAAAAAAATGATTTTCCGCAAAAAGTACTGGCTGTTCTATTTTCTCACCTTTATGGCCGGCGCCAGACGCCAGATTTTCATTGCATTTGCCGTTTTCTTGCTGGTAAAAAAGTTTCATTTTACGGTTCAGGAAGTTACCATCCTTTTTGTCATCAACAATCTGATCAACTACTTTATCAGTCCGCTCATCGGCAGATCGATCATTCGGTTCGGTGAAAGGGCCGTACTTTCTTGTGAATACTTCAGCTTGATATTTATTTTTCTTGCTTATGCCTTTGTAGAGTCAAAATGGGTTGTGGCGGTACTCTATATACTGGATCACATTTTTTTCAATTTTGCCATCGCCATTCGAACCTACTTTCAAAAAGTGGGGGATCCGAGGGATATCGCTCCGAGCATGGCGATGGGATTCACCATCAATCACATCGCCGCCGTGGTCCTTCCAGCTGTCGGGGGATTGCTGTGGATCATCGATTACCGTATTCCCTTTATCTTCGGCGCATTCTTAAGCATGATTTCTTTGATTGCCGTTCAGCGAATCAGACTAAAACAACCTTGAACTGTTAAGGAGAACCTGACAATTTTCCTCTTTTATGCTATATTTTGTAAAACTTAACTGTTTAGGTCTTTGAAACAGATCTATACCAAAGGAGCTTCAGGTTGGGTTAACTTTTTTCTGGAAGCTGTTTGAGTGGATTAGGGATCGTTATGAAAAAACCCTAATCGATTTAAGGTCATCTGATTATATTATCTTAAACCATTTCCCCTGTCAAAAGATAAGACCGGTTTTTTCATTACGAGCCGTTATCCACGAGTTCTTGCAGAAAAATGTTAACCCAACCTGAAGTGATCAACTTTCAATGATCTAAACTTTTATCAAAAACAAAGTTTCACACCAGATGCTTTATCTGGCCAGGATCTTTAAGATGAAAATTCTACTAATCATTATCGGATTGATTTATGTCTTGAGTCCATATGACATTCTCCCTGATTTTCTTATGGGATGGGGCTGGATAGACGACATCATTCTTTTATATGTTCTGTGGCGGATTTTTAAAAATCTCGGCCAGAAGCCATCCGATTTCCAAAACTATTATCATCAAAGCCGCCATTCGTCCCAATACAACAAAAGATCCTCTCAAAATGACACCCATGGAACGAATCATTTTCAGGAAAAGGATGCATTAAAGGACCCTTACGCGATATTGAATGTTCCCCAAAATGCATCACAAGCAGAAATAAAGAAAGCCTACAGGCAACTGGCCAACAAATATCACCCGGATAAGGTACTTCATCTGGGTGATGAATTTAGAGAACTGGCAGAAAAGCGCTTTAAGGAAATAGAGAAAGCCTATCGGGAGTTGGTTCCCAAATAATGAAGATAAGGGTAGGTGGGGTGTGAACAAAAAAGAAACAAAAGAATTCGTGGTATCCAAAGAGGAAGCTGTCTTTTGGCTGGACACTTACGGACGATGGCACAATGAACATGGCGTGTTTGAGCACAAAAAAATTATCAGCTATTTTCATTCTTCGATTCGAAAGGATGCCGAAGGGTATTATCTTTTTCAAAAACACGATGACCACACCATAGAAAAGGTTTATTTCCAATTCGAAGATACCGCATTGTTTGTGTTTGATATCAAAACACAAGATGATTCCGACAAGATCCGCCTAATCCTGAATACAAAAGACGAAATTCCCCTTGATCCGGAGACTTTGTTCGTTCAAAACGATAATCTGTATACGGAGCACGCCGGTGATCGGATCAAATTTATCGACCGAGCAATGTTGAAACTGGCCCATCGATTGAAATTCGATCAACATCGATATCATCTCGAATTAAGCGGCAAAACCTACGATATCCCGATTCGCGACAGTTAATTTTTTATGTATAATGCAAATGGTATAAAAAATCACTCGTTTGAAAAAAGGTTAAAGCTGTGTTATATTTATTTGATATCTCTGCTTATCCAATTTGTGTGCTCGTGGTAAAAGGTCAAAGATTTTGACAAGCCGGATTTTTATTAGGTCGTCTGCAATTAGGTAATGTCCATCCATGAGTTCAAAATGAACACAATGGGTGTCCAATTTAGAAATGAGCAATTTTTGTTCTGATCAAGGCCGCACAAGGGTTTACGGCGAGGCGTACCTCTGTATGCCGCAACCGGAAACCCGCGGCCTCCGACTCGTAGAGCCTACGCCTCGGAGAGAGAACGCCGAGCAGGACAAAAATGGCCATTTGTGGATGGACACAAGATACTTTTACGGTCAAGAGGCGTTTAATGACACAAAGTTCAGTAAAATGGTTTGGCTATTTGGTTTCTTTTGTTTTTATGATTCTTTCTTGTGCCGGGACCGAACTCACCCACACGCAAGTAAATGAGACCTATTCAGGAAAGCCCGTATCTGATATTCTTGTCATTGCAATAACGGGCAATGAAGATTCTCGGCGATCCTTTGAGCGACAATTCGTTGCACAGTTAAAATCAGCTGGGGTTGAAGCTATCTCGAGTGAAGAGGCCATACCGATGCCTGCTGATTTAGAACTGAAAAAAGAGGCGATATTAAATGCCGTCAATCAATTTGAAAATGACGCTGTGATCATCACGCACCTGATTGACAAAGAAGAAAAAGAAGCCTTCACACGAGGCGGTCAAGCACATGGCAGCTATTACGGTTTTTATCATAGCCGATACACATACAGTTATGCGCGTGATCCGGGTTATTCAAGAACAAGCAAAACCATACGATTGGAAACGAATTTGTACGACGTAAAAACAGAAAAACTCATTTGGTCTGGACAATCAAAAACATTGAGCAAAGACTCAAAAGATCAAATAATTAATGATGTGATCAAGGTTGTGATTAAGGATTTGCAAAACAACAAATTGATCTCGCCAAAATGAATGTGACTGTGTATATGGCCAAGGCACAAATCCAATGCTGGGATAGTGCAGAATGACAGCACGCGTTTAGTTAATTTCTCAATGTATCCCAGGGTTTCATCTGCAAGAATATTTTCTTTTCATTTATTCGTATCTCAAAAGCATCATTCCCGTAAAACATAGAATATATCAAAAGAATATCAAA
>JASFGF010000179.1:0-6159 GCA_050123915.1 Desulfobacterales bacterium
AATTTCCGATAGATGAAGCCATGATGTTCAATTACAAATCGATTGCCGGTGATCCCATGATGCCCTTTATCCGGTGTTCAATGCCAAACGACTTGACGGACACCTGTCGGCTTTTCGATTGGAAAAATAACATTCCAGAAATAGACGGACAAAGAGAGAAACTGTTTCTTCAATTTGAATCCGGTTCTTCCAATATTCTCAGTGAACCGGATGATGCTTTTGAGTTGTCTCCCGAGGCTTAGTGCGCAAGTTTTTATTTTAAAGTATCTTGTGGGAAAAGACTTAAAAATCGAAGATCGAAATAAATTTATTTATTCTGAAAGAGAAGCAGCATGTCCGAACTTGTAAAAAACCCGGAAAAATATTTTAGACGATTTATTCCAAAAAGAAGTGCATTGCTCAAGGAATTGGAAGAAGAAGCCTTTCGTGAGGACATTCCCATTGTCGGTCCGGTGGTAGGTGAACTCCTTTTCATACTTGCCAGAATTATTCGGGCTGAAAGAGTTCTGGAGCTTGGCACGGCAACAGGCTATTCCGCCATTTTTCTGGCGGAAGCATTTGAAAATAAGAAAGGCCAGCTGATAACTCTGGAGAATGATCCGAAAATGGCGGCCAGAGCCCGGGAAAATTTCATGCGGGCGGGTTTTGATGATCAGATTAACATTCGGGTTGGCGATGCCATTGAGGAAATGAAAAACATAGATTCACCCTTTGATTTGATATTTATGGATATCGATAAAGTTGAATACGACACAGCACTGCCTTATTGTCGGAGTCTTTTGAGACAAAACGGGCTGCTTATTGCAGACAATGTGGGATTTGAAGATGCTGGTCCTTTCAACACAGCAATATTCAGTTCCAGAGAATTCAGGCCGGTGAGTCTGTTCTCGTTTCTACCGCTTCATTCTCCTGAAAAAGACGGGCTGTGTTTGGCGCTTCGGTTATAGGATAAAGACATCATTTAAATGAAGGAGGTTCATCATGGCTCAAGTGAACTATCAGGAATCAGCAGAATTTATACAAAATAACCTTCGACTGAAAACCTTTCCTGTTGCCGTCAAGTTTTTGAAAGATAAATCGACTTTTCCCGAAAAAACCCGTCAGCCTTCAAAGGTTTTGAATAAGCGGGTCACCATATGTCAGGGTGTCACCATGGCAAGAACATATGGATGGACGGTGGGTCTCACCAGGGAAGATCTGATCTGTGTTCCTGCGATGATCGCATTTGGACTAAGTGGTGCTGCCGAGCCGGTTGAAACACTTGGGAAACTGTTTTGTGAGGTTGATTTCTCCCAGACCGAAGAAAGAGGACAAAAAGAAGTTAAAGAAATGATTCGGTTGGAAAATGCTGAAAGTGAAGCCATTGTTTTGGCGCCTTTACAAAAAGGCTTATTCGAACCGGACACGGTGGCATTTTTCGGAAATCCCGCCCAGGTGATGCGCATGGTTCAAGGACTGGTTTTTGAAGAAGGCCGGCGCATTTCAGGAAACTTCGGTGGGAAGGTCGAATGCAGCGAATATCTTATCGCCCCTTATAAGACCCAATCTTCACGGGTTGCTATTCCGGGGATGGGAGATCGAATATTTTCCATGACCCAGGACGATGAAATGGTATTTTCGATTCCTGGAATGTTGCTTGAAAGCTTGGTAAGGGGTTTGAAAAACGCAGGCAAAAAGATCGGTGCCCGGTATCCGGTGACATTTTATCAGAACTTTCAGCCGGAATTCCCCAAACCTTACCAGGTGTTGGGAGATGCTTTGGGCATTTTGTAATGATATTGCCTTTTATTTGACACACAGGCGTCTTTAATCTATAAACTGCTTAAAAGATTTAGTGGCAAAATCAGTTGAAATTATGCTAATATTATTCTTTTGAAAACATTACCGCTCCTTTGAAATCGATTTGTTTTAAAAGACTCGACGATAATAAATTATGATATGTAAATCCATCTTGCCAAATAGCAAAACCCAGCCGATTGTGGCGGTGATAGCTGACGCTTAAAAGAGATAAAAGCCCGCCAATAAGACAATTAAAACAAAATAATATCATTTAACTGCTAACAAATAATAGAGTAGAGGAATATGTTAACTCAAGAGAAATTGCCCCAAATCAGTATCGAGAGCGAGATGAAAAAATCGTATCTCGATTATGCAATGAGCGTAATTATCGGAAGAGCTCTGCCGGAAGTCCGCGATGGTCTGAAACCTGTTCATCGGCGTATCTTATTTGCGATGCGAGAACTTAAAAATGACTGGAATAAGCCGTATAAGAAATCCGCACGCATTGTGGGTGATGTTATCGGTAAATATCATCCTCACGGTGATACGGCTGTTTACGATACCATTGTGCGGATGGCCCAGGACTTTTCTTTAAGATATCCTTTGATCAACGGACAGGGTAATTTTGGTTCTGTTGACGGTGACCCTGCCGCAGCCATGCGGTATACAGAAATCAGAATGATGCGCATGGCCCATGCAATGTTGGAGGATCTGGACAAAGAGACCGTTGATACCGTAGCGAATTATGATGATTCATTAACAGAACCTACCATACTCCCTGCAAAAGTGCCCAATCTTTTGATCAACGGGTCCTCGGGTATTGCTGTGGGTATGGCGACCAATATTCCGCCTCACAATCTTTTTGAGATCATTGAAGCCATCAAAGCCATCCTCGACAATCCCGGTCTAACCTGGAAGGATCTTCTGGGATATATTCCGGGACCCGACTTTCCTACGGCCGGTATAATCTATGGCACAACTGGGATTCATGAAGCTTATAAAAACGGTCGGGGTATCATTCGAATTCGAGGCAGGGCCGTCATCGAAAAGGATAAAAGGAGCGGGAAAGAGACAATTGTTGTCACAGAACTTCCCTATCAGGTCAACAAGGCAAAATTGATCGAAAAGATTGCGGAATTGATGAAACACAAGCGAATCGAAGGTATCAGCTATGTGAGGGATGAATCTGATCGAGAAGGAATGCGAATTGCAATTGGTTTAAAAAAAGATCAGATAGCCGGAGTGATTGTTAATCAGTTGTATAAACACACGCAGATGGAAAACAGTTTCGGTATTATTTTTCTTGCGATAGTGAACAACCAGCCGAAGCTTCTTACATTAAAAGAAATCCTTGAGCATTTCATATCTCACCGCAAAGAAATCATCGTCCGAAGGACACAGTATGACCTGAAAATAGCTGAAGCGCGGGCTCACATTTTAGAGGGGTTGAAGACCGCTTTGGAAAATCTTGATGATGTTGTTTTCCTTATTCGGGAGTCAAAGACACCCGTTGAGGCGAAGATGGGGCTGGTTCAGAATTTCGATTTGACTGAAATTCAGGCACAGGCCATTCTCGATATGCGACTGCAGCGACTCACCGGACTCGAACAGGAAAAGATCATCGAAGAATATAAAAATATTCTTAAAGATATCGCATGGTACAAGGAAATTCTTGGCAGTGAGCGTATTGTGGAAAATATTATCAAAGATGAACTTTCAGAGATTCAGCAAGAGTTTGGTGATGATCGTAGGACAGAGATTGTTGAATCCACCAGAGAAATAACCATTGAAGATATGATTGTTGAAGAAGATATGGTCGTTACGATCTCAAAAAGCGGCTATATCAAAAGAAATCCCATCACGCTTTACAAAAAACAGTTGCGCGGGGGAAAGGGAAAGATGGCCATGGGTGTTAAAGATGATGATTTTGTGGCCGATCTTTTTATTGCTTCCACCCATCATACGTTTCTTTTTTTTACGAATCAGGGCCGAGTATACTGGTGTAAAGTTTATGACATTCCACAGGCAGGCCGTGCCAGCAGGGGCAAAGCGATTGTTAATCTTCTTAATTTGGGTAAAGATGAAACGCTTACAACAGTTCTCGCTGTTCCAAAGTTCGAACCGGGGTATCACATTATTATGGCAACGCGAAACGGCTTGGTCAAAAAAACGGATCTTATGGCGTTTTCAAGACCCAGAGTCGGAGGCATTATCGCTTTAAGTCTGGTTCCGGGTGACGAGTTGATTGCAACACGGATTACCGATGGCACCCTGAACGTCTTTTTAGGATCGGCAACGGGGAAATCGATTCGATTTCACGAATCTGATGTCCGACCCAGCGGTCGTGTGGCAAGGGGCGTTCGCGGGCTGAGGCTTGCTTCGGGTGACCGAATTGTTGGTATGGAAGTTTTGAGCCATGGTCAGACCCTGTTTGCGGCAACGGAAAACGGTTTTGGAAAAAGAACGTCCATTGATGAATATCCTTTGCAAAGACGTGGAGGGAAGGGTGTTATTACGATTAAAACAAGTGAGCGAAACGGACAGGTTGTTTCCATACGCCTGGTTGATGAACAGGATGATTTGATGCTCATGACAGACTCCGGAAAGCTTATCCGAATATCTGTCCGTGGAATATCAGTGATCAGTCGAAACACTCAAGGGGTAAAGCTCATTGGAATGGGGCAGGGAGAGAAGGTCGCCGGGGTTGCAAGACTGGCGGAAAAAGATAATTATTTAAGTGAATAATGAGGTGGCAGACCGGTGAATATGCAGATAGATGTAAGTAACGCCAAAATCGGTGTCGTGGGTGCTGGAAGCTGGGGAACGGCCTTGACCAATCTTCTGGCATTGAAAGGTTTTAAAATCGATTTATGGGTATTTGAAAAGGAGGTAAAAGACCAGATCGAATCATACAGAGAAAACAAATTTTTTCTCCCCGGTGTTTCTCTTTCAGATCATATTTGTCCTTTCAACGATATCGAAGCCGTTGTCAAGGGAAAAGATCTTGTTCTCCTGGTTGTTCCATCTCATGTTATGCGTGAGACAGCGAGTAAAATCCGCGATCATATTTCCACAGAGACGATCATTGTGTCGGCTTCTAAAGGTATTGAAAACAAAACCCACTTGACCATGTCGGCTGTGTTAAAAGAGATTTTTCATGATATTTCAGAAGATTCTTTTGCGGTACTTTCAGGGCCGAGCTTTGCCCGGGAAGTGGTCCGGAAAGTTCCCACGGTTGTCGCCGTTGCAGCCAGAAACCAAAAAGTTGCCGGTTTTGTTCAGCATATATTTGCAACCCCGTATTTCAGAGTTTATACAAACAACGACATGGTCGGCGTTGAACTGGGAGGTTCGGTTAAGAATGTCATCGCCATCGCATCCGGAATTATCGACGGCCTCGGTCTGGGATTAAATACGAGGGCTGCCCTAATTACCAGAGGTCTGACAGAAATGCGCCGGTTAGGGTTGAAGCTTGGCGCCAACCCGCGCACTTTCGCCGGAATTGCCGGTATTGGTGATTTGGTGTTGACGTGCACCGGAGATGTTAGCAGAAACCACACCGTGGGGAAAAAGATCGGAGAGGGCATGAGATTAAATGAAATTCTCTCTGAAATGAGGATGGTGGCGGAAGGTGTAAAAACAGCCAAATCGGTTTACAATCTGTCACGAAAACTTGGTGTTGAAATGCCGATTTCTCATGAAGTATACCATGTTCTTTATGATGGAATTGCACCCAAAGAAGCTGTACATCGACTTATGACCCGGAATCTGAAACAAGAGCTGGATGAAGTATAATCTGATGGTATGTTGATGATTTCTTATTAAATGTTCGATTCTATCATCTTCTTTAAGCCTTATCCGTGATGATACTACTTCATTCTGTTTGACGAATATATCCTATAACGTTACCTTAAAATGATAAAAAATATAGCTTCTAATCCGAAATCTAACCCAGAGACTGCCCGTTCTCATAAAGGAGAAGGACATCGGAAAAGACTCCGGGACAAGTTTCTGGATTCCGGTCTGGAAGGATTTCATGACTACGAGGTGATCGAACTGCTGTTGACACTGGCCACGCCCCGAAAAGATTGTAAGGATGCCGCAAAGGCCGCTTTGAATAAGTTCAAAACACTTCAGGGTGTGTTCGAGGCCTCTTCCAAGTCGCTTTGCGAAGTTCCGGGAATCGGCCCCAATAATTTATTCGGGATCAAGCTGATTAAAGCTGCCGCGGATCGCTATCTTGAAAAACGGTTAATCCATAAAGATCCTTTGAACAATTCCAAAGAACTTTTCGAATATCTTTATCACAGGTTAAGAGATAAACCCAGGGAGTGTTTTTGTGCGGTGTTTTTAGATGCAAAAAATAGAATTATTTCCTCA
>JASFGF010000180.1:0-6157 GCA_050123915.1 Desulfobacterales bacterium
GATTTCCAATCCTTGCGCCGCAAGGTTTGTTGATGTGGCAAAACCACCGGATGGGCTGAAACCATAAATGTTAACACCCCTTTGTCATCTTCAGCATCTTTTCTGGGATTGTCATGGTTTTTCAAGCCTCTTTGGGCTCTGATCTCTTCAACGGCGTCTGCCATGCGTCGGGTTACCGGATCTTTTAAGGCGGCAGATACCGATATTTCAGCGTTTAACGTGTGAAAATGCATCCGGTTTACGGCACTCAGCAGGTCTTCTTTAACGACATCATTAAAGTCCCCTTTGGCGACAGGTTTCTCTTTATCTGAAAATGTGCCCTTAATCTTTTTTGCCGTTTCCACCAGCACTTTAAACGGGAGTTCGATAATCGTGCCGGTTTTTCGCATGGCCTTGACAAAGGGAGGATCCGTTGACATCCATATGTCGACAAACCGTTTCATTACCCGGTCTACGGGAAAGTGTTGAAGGGCTTCATGGACACAATGACTCTGGGCCGTTTGCAGGGCATCGAGATAAAGACGAAGCTCCTGGCGGGACGTTGTTGTCTGTCCGAGAAATTCCTGGGCCTGGTCCAAAACATCACTTAAGATGGATGACAGCAGCTCGAGTCTGAGCTTTTCGGTATGGATATGTTTCAATGCATCGAAAAACGACGGCTCTTCTTTTCCAACCGGGCGCAAGGTCATGAATTTTTCACCCGAGGCCACTAAGTTGTCCTCATCGGTACGGTAAATGCCCAGAACATATTGATCCGCTGAGTCTCCGTAAAGATTTTTGGCGACGGTCATGGCGTGTTCGTGCACCTCTTGCGTCTCAAAGCTTGGGTAAACACGATAGATCAAAAAGCATTTTCGCATACCGATGCTGGTGAGCATTTCCGATATAAAATCCGTATTTTCGCGGTTGTTATAGTTGGAATTGGTGAAAATATAGATCAGGATATCGGATGATTCCAGGGCCTGCCGGGAAACTTCCCGATTGATGTAGATTCCTTTTGCGCCGGTATCGAAATCCGGAGTGTCCATTAACACCAGACTTTTAGGAATGGCGCTGCTCGAGACATATACCGGATGCCCCGGTGTGGTCAGCTCATCTTTGTCTTTGAGAGGACGGGGCAAGGTGCCGAAGGGCTCAAACAGGGTAAGGAGAAAGTCAGGCTTTTCCAAAAGCTCTCCATGGGCCGAAAAGAGCACGCGTCGGTTGAGTCCTGCACTGCCGCCCACAGGCGAGAGTCTTTCTTTTACGATGGAGTTAAACAGCGTTGATTTCCCGGATGACCCGCCGCCGCAGATAGTGGCCATCAAGGGGAAATCCGGAGACAGTTTTGTGAGCAATTTTTTGTCGATGATCTGGGCCCATGGTTTTATCTCTTGGTGACGGTCAAGCCCAAGTACGTCCATGACGCGGGGAATATCGTCTCTAACTTTTTTGAGGGCGGCAATCAGTTTTTGATCATTCAGGTTTTTCATCATGGCATTGATACGAATAACATATTTTTAGAGACAAAGGAACATTTTACCCAAAGGGTCAATACGTGCCAAAAGAATTGATTCAAGAATTTGAAGAGAACTATAGTTTAAAGTGAGCTAAAGTTAAGGAATCCTATCAATTATATAAAATCATCGGCTTCCGGTTCGTAGAGACTACAGCTCTGAGAGAGCGAAGCGACTCCATAGCTTTAAGCACTTTTAACTTGTCTGGCTTTCAGGGAAACAGCCCCTTTTAGGGGTAAACCAAAGCCTGGTCCTTTGGGCCAGGATACTTTACTCATCTTCATCTTTTTCCATCCTCTGCCAGTCTCTCAATCCCCACATCAGACAGGCAAGCCCCAGGCCGCTCATAACCGCCGAAACAGCGCCGGTCATCCGGATTCCGCCGCCCAGCCAGATCGGTCCTCCCATCAGCGCACCGATAACCCTTCCAATACCGGCAGTTGCCAGAAAACCCGACATCATGGTGGCCCGTAAACCTGGGAGCAGTTCCGTGCAAAGTGACAACGCCGACACAATGGTGAATTCAAAGGTCAGGAAAATGAAAAACAATCCGCCTAGGGACCAGTATACCGTCTGGCCCAGCAAGGGCAGGGTGATATAGCTCATGATGCAGAGAAACATCCCTAAAGCCACCGACCGTTTTAATCCCAGGCGGTCGGAAATGGCCGCGGTCAGACCCTCGCCGGAAAGTTCAGCTATTCCGATGACACTGGTGCCGAGCCCCAGGGCAACAAGGCTCAAACTGAACGATTTTTCCAGCCATGCCCCGTATACCACAAAGAGATTATCGTTGGCGGCACTGGCAAAAAAGCCAAATCCCAAAGCCCCTAGTGCAGCCCTCTCCTGACACAGTCTGACCCAGGCAGTCCAAAGACCGGAAGCATTTTGATGACGTATGGTCTTTTTTCCATCCTTTGGCAGCAACATTTTCAGGGCCACCATACCGATCAGACCGACGCCGCCCATGGCAAAAAACGGCGCCCGCCATCCCATATATTGTATAAGCAATCCCACCAGCGGAATACCCAGCAATGTACTTCCTGCCCAGCTGAACTCGATCACGCCGATAAACAATCCCCTCCGGTGAAAAGGGACCCTTTGGCTGATATACGACTGTATGGCCGGGTCAAAGACACTTTTTCCCAGCCCGGCCAAAAAGAGCGAGGCCAAAACAACACCGTAAAAGGGTAAAAATCCTCCGGCGAACATACCCAGAACCAGCATTCCCAGCCCGGAAAGCATCATTAAACGGTATCCCAGTCGATCTGCCAAAGGTCCGAAAAACATGCCCAGTACCGCCGTAGACTGGTTGACGGCGATGATCGACGTCACCGCGGTCAAGGGCACGCCCATTCCGCGACTCAGTGCCGGTGCAAACGGATAGGCAAACCGCCGTGCCGTATTGAGTGCCAGTCGGCATAGCGTGGCCACGCAAACTTTCCAGGCCAATCCTGAGCCTTTCATGTCCTGGGACATTGGGGTGGTATTTTGAGGCATAGACGCAGCTTTAAACTATTTCAGGGGTTAGAGTGTTATTACTATAAACACTTATATATCCATGTAGCGATCTAACAAACAAAGCACTCCGGCCCCTCAACCATTTCGATTTTTTGACTTAAAAAAATGATGAGTAAACCTTGTATCTCCCTAAAATGCAATCAAAATTTTCTGAGACACTGCCTAAAAAGACGTTGTAATCGCCGAACCAAACAAAATTCCGGTCTGCTCAATTGTCTGGCATCGCTAAAACTAAGGATGAGAAAGTTGAGTTCAACCGTAAAAACAGCTTTACTTTTTAAAAAGAAAGGCATATTTATATGCGTTTTTTTCAGGTTTGATCGTTGTTGACCATTGGAGACAATCTATGGAAATTAAAGTGGAGTGCTATGCCGGATACCGGGGAGAAGAAACCCCCCGTAGAGTCTGGATAGGCAATCGAAAAATCGAGGTTAAGGAAATTCAAGATCGCTGGCTGGCGCCGACCCACCGATATTTTAAGATTCAGGGCGATGACAATTCGGTTTATATTCTTCGCCACAGCTCTGATACATGGGAATGGGACATGACCTTCTACAAGCAGATGGAAAATCATTCAAACGTGGCATAAATTCTTCTTCTATCCCGCTATTTTTCTAACAACATCATCGAATATAGACAGACACTTATCAATTTCTGCGGTATTCACCGTCAGGGAAGGGCAAAAACGAATACTGTTTTCACCACACCCCAAAAGCAGCAATCCTTTTCGAAATGCATGCTTGATGATATCGTTTCGCCATTTTCTGGCCGGTTCTTTGGTTTCGCGATCTTTGACAAACTCCACGGCCACCATCAAGCCTTTGCCCCGGACATCTCCCATGCATTCATGGGATTGTTGAAGTTTGGCAAGTCCGTCCATAAGACGGTTGCCCTGAATCGCAGCATTTTCCATGAGCCCTTCTTCTAAGAGTGCAATGGTTTCAAGGGCCGCCATGCATGAAACGGGATTTCCTCCGAATGTTGAGGCATGAGAACCGGCCTCCCAGTCCATGATTTCCGCTCGTGTGGCGAGGGCTCCCAAAGGCATGCCGGAAGCGATGCCTTTGGCAAGGGCGATGATGTCAGGATCCACCCCGAAGTGCTCCATGGCGAACATTTTTCCGGTTCGGCCCATTCCGGACTGAACTTCATCGGCCACATAAAGAATGCCGTATTTTTTGGCGATTTTATTCATTTCTCGATGAAATTCAGGCGGCGGCACAATATACCCCCCCTCACCCTGTATCGGTTCCACGAAAATGGTTGCCACCTCTTCCGGAGGGATGGTGGTTCTAAAAAGCGTATCTTCGACCCACTGGACACATCCCAGTTCGCACTCGGGATAACTGAGATTATATGGGCACCGGTAGCAATAGGCATATGGGATGTGCGTGATTCCGGGTACCAGTGGATTGTAATGTTTTTTCTGAATGGTCTTGCTTGCGGTCAGTGAAAGCGCCCCCATGGTCCGTCCGTGAAACGCCCCGTAAAACGCCAGGTTCAATTCACGTTTTGTGTGCCATCGTGCCAGTTTAAAGGCCGCCTCCACCGCTTCTGCGCCTGAATTGCCGAAATACACTTTCTTGCTCCCTTTTCCGGGCGCTATATGGGCAAGTTTTTTGGCCAGAACAATTTGCGGTCTGTAATAAAAATCCGTTCCTGACATGTGTAACAGAAGATCAGCCTGTTTTTTGATGGCCTTAATTACTCTGGGATGGCAATGTCCTGTGGCACAGACAGCGATGCCTGCTGTAAAATCCAAAAATATATTGCCGTCCACATCGTGTACCCAAAGCCCTTTGGCTTTTTCAACTACCAGCGGATAATAGCGGGTATAGGATGGAGAGACATAAGTTCGATCCTGATCAATGAGTTTGCGGGCTTTTGGACCAGGCAGCGGGGTGTGAATCAGGGGCCATTTTTTCATGATTCCTCCACAAAGAGATAAACACGAATTGGTGCACCCGAATTCTTGCAAGATTCAGGTTATACGACACTAATTGAGCGAAAGTCGAGGATGCCCCAGATCCATGGCGGCCGAGGGTGAAGCTGTAGTCGTTTACCGCAAACCCTCGGCAACGAAGGAGATGGGGTATCCTCGGCCTTCCCACAGGGTAAACAAAATCGATATAAAATTGCAGAATTCATATCTAACTGTTAGCAGAGATATTAAAAATTGTTCAAATTGTTAGATTACTCATTAAATTAAGACATTATAATCTTTATCGGGCTTGTTTACGGTTAGTTAGGGTACGATGTTATTCGGGCATGCATACCGAAAGTACCGGGCAGGGGGTTTGGCGAACGACGCGATCTGTCGTCGATCCAATAAATAACCTTTCGACAACCCCTTGCCCTCGAACGCCCAGAACAATCAAGTCCATCTTATTTATCTTGGCATATCGGATCAGTTCTTCATGAGACGGGCCGTCCAAAAGAGCGGTTTTTGGCGTACACCAGTGAAAGGCTTCTGTGGGGACCATCTTTTGAAGTTTGTCTTTTATCTGGGTTTGTAAATCCACTTGAAGATCTTCCCCATACTCAACAGATATTTTAAACGTGTCCATATATACGAGCGGCTCCATAACATGAACCAGATGCAGCTCTGATTGAAACTCCTGGGCAAGACTGAGCCCGTGTTGAAATGCCAGGGCGGAATCTTCTGAAAAATCACAACCCACCAGAATTTTATTAAACTTTACTCCCTGTTCCGACAGGATATTTAGATCATGTTTCGGACCACGAACGATCAGCAACGGGCAATGAAGCGTGCGCATGAGACGTTCGGTGACGGAACCGAGGATCAGTCGCTTGAGCCCGGAGCGTCCGTGGGTGGCGGAAATGGCTAGGTCGGCACCTTTTTCTTTGGCCAGACGGGAAATTTCATCACCGGCATGACCGATGGTGACCAAGGGCTCCCATTGCACCTTTTTATCACCCACCAACTGTTTAAGTTGATGGTTGGCATTACTGATGGCCTGACTCTGCTGATCCACAAAAAATATGGGTCCGTCTCCATATGTGATACTGGTAGGAAAATCAACCACATGGCACACATAAAGTTTGGCGCTAAATTCCTGGGCCAAGGCAATTCCCCAGGACACCGCATGGTTGGAAAAGTCTGAAATGTCGGTGGCACAAAA
>JASFGF010000181.1:0-6147 GCA_050123915.1 Desulfobacterales bacterium
TCAGCGGAATTGAAGTTCTGCCCTTTTAAAAACGAAAATCCACACCAATCTGAAATATCCGGTTTAATTAACCAAAATTAATACACAATTAACCCCGGACGGTCAACCCTCTTTAACTGTTCTGGCAAATGAGATTCATATGTCATTGAAATCAGAGAAAATCAGCCTTGTTGCTGATACAATATTAGGGTTTAACGAACCGATTCTCCGGGTTCGGAGGGATCTTTGCCGCTATCCCGGTCAATTTCCATGGCGGTTTTAATTTTCTCGGCGGCTGCGGTCTCTTGTCCCAATGCCTTTAGTGCAATGCCCCAGCCATACCAGGCTGACGGAAGTTGAGGACTGAGTTTCGCGGCTTTTTCAAATTTTTCTGCAGCTTCATCGTACTTATTCAACTCGATCAGGGCCACCCCCAGGCTGCACCACATGTCGGCGTTTTCAGGGTTCTGTTTTAGCACTTCTTTTATTTTCTCGACGGCGTCTTCGAATGGCAGCATGCATGTACCTCCATGATCATTTCCTGAATGGATAATCTTTTTTAAAAAGCGTGTACTGTTTGAAAAAAAGCATTATCCATGGAGCAACGTGATAGATAGACAGAATACGAGTCCTCAAATATTTTATTTTGTCCGCAAAATCAACATAAAGTTAATATCTCAAGTTTCACACCCTTTATTTTTAGCGACACCGAAAAATACCGCCCACTATGCCATATCAAGTATTGACAAAAGCATCGAGCTTGTGAATATTTAATACCCTAAAATTGTGCAAAAAAAGGAAGGAACGTTATGGCAAAAAAGACGATCGGCTTTGTGGGACCGGATGGTAGAACCTGTATGTGTGCATATACTGTATCGACAGTCGAACAAGACCAGTTTATTGGTGCCATTATCAAGGGTATGACGGGTATGGGCCCGGTAATGGATGCCGTGAGGGGAAAGAAAAAGTGGGTCATGAAAATATTCCCTGTTCCGGGAAAGTCACTCGAAGATTACAAATCTGCCATTATAACCGCGTTTGAGAAAAAGGAAATCGACTGTGTTGTCATTATGCCGGAAGATCTCATTTATGACGGCATCGTCGATGAGCTCATCGATGCCGGGTATGGTGACCAAGTCATTGGGTTGACCAGGGAAGCGGCTTTTATTGAAGGGGATAAAATCAAGGCAAAGACCTGGATGAAAAGAGCCGGGGTGCCTGTTGCGCCGTTCGAGGTAACGGATGCCAAAGACCTTCAGCAAATCAAGTGCATTGTTACGAACTTCATACGCAACCACGGGGGCGCGGTTTTCAAATATCCTTACAGCGCCGGCGGCAAAGGTTCCCGACCTGTTTTCCGGGTTGAAGACATCCTCGATGTGCGGAATATTCTGCTGAAAGACTACAGCGAAAACTATAAAACGCGTCATGGAGACAATAAATGGCCGCTGTTGATCGAGGCCTGGAAATCCGAAATCGAGATCAGCTTTACCGCCTTGATCGATAAAAAAGGTCATTTTTGCATTCTTCCCACGGCCATGGATTATCCCCTTCGCTTTGAAGGACCCCCGAGCCAGACCAACCCGGTGACAGGAGGTATGGGCGCCATCGGCATGCATCCCGCCGAAACACCCGAACTCATAGCGTTGGTCGGGGAAAGCGTCATCCGGCCTTTTGTGGAGGAGATGAAGAAGGGCGGTATTCTCCGGCCATGCATTCTCTACCCGGGCTGCCGCGTATCCATCGATCCTGAGACCGGAAAACCGGTGGATATACTGGTCTATGAAATGAATATCCGGGCAGGTGAACCCGAGATGCAGGTGGTGGCACGCCGGCTTAAAAATCTGGGCCAATTGATCGTTGCCGCCGTCGATGGCAAGCTCGATTCCATTGAACCGGATGTTCGCAAGGATCAAATCTCTATATGCCTTGCCCTGGTAACCGGACCCGGCGGGCCGCACGGACAGAAAGGATACCCGGATTCGTACACAAAATATGAGCCTGTTCTCATCAATTTCAAGAGCCTTGGGAAACGGGGTATTCTCATTGTCCCATCCAACATAAGCTGGGATGAAAATAATCAGCGATTGATATCTGACGGCTCCCGGGTGTGTTATCTCAGTAAAAACGCCACGCTCAAACCCGGGCAAAAAAGAGGAGAAGTCGCCAAAACACTCAGGGCCTCCCTCTTACAGGCATTCTACCATGGCCTTGTCAGGGTGATACCCCGCGAAGCAGAGGAAACTTTTGAGCCGGCGGAGATACTGTTCGAACAGGGCAACATTACCGAGGCTGAATTTAACAAGGCAAAGGCGGCTTTTGAAAAAGCCAATCGTCTTGATATCCGCCGGGATCCCGGCAGGATTTATGAAGAATGGGATGAACTTTTTCCGGATTGGCCACTCACTGCGTAACTCTAACCCCAATGAGGAGAAAATATCATGAAAGTGCTGGTCAGCGACAATCTGGGAGAAGCCGGTATCCGGATGTTTCAGGAAGAAGAAGGAATTGAAGTGGATGTCAAGACCGGACTGGCTCCCGAGGCGCTTAAAAGCATTATCCAGGAATATGACGGCCTTGTTATCCGGAGTGCCACAAAAGTCACCGAAGATCTTTTGAATGCCGCAACACGCCTTAAAGTGGTGGGCCGTGCGGGAATCGGTCTTGACAACGTGGATATTCCGGCAGCGACCAAGCGCGGGATTATCGTGATGAATACGCCGGGCGGCAACGTGATCACAACCGCCGAACATGCCATCGGCATGCTGATGGCGCTTTCGCGCAATGTGCCCGAAGGAACCGCATCCTTAAAGGCCGGGCGCTGGGACAAGAAAAAACTTCAGGGAAGAGAAATATACAATAAATTCCTCGGCGTTATCGGATATGGGAAAATCGGATCCATTGTCGCCGATCTTGCCCGCGGTCTGAAGATGAAGGTGATTGTTTACGATCCTTATGTGACGCCCGAGCAGATCGAAAAAGCCGGCTTTGAAAGTGTTTCATTAGAAGAACTGTACCGCAGGTCCGATTACATTACGGTGCACGTTCCCAAGTTCAAAGAAACCATCGGTCTCTTGAACAAGGAGGCCTTCGAGCAGATGAAAGACGGGGTCATGATCATCAACTGCGCCCGGGGAGGGATTGTCGACGAAAATGCCCTTCATGCTGCCCTGAAGTCAGGGAAAGTGGCCGGCGCTGCCCTGGATGTTTTTGAAACAGAACCTCCCGGCGTGTGCCCCTTGATCGAACATGAACGCCTGATTTGCACCCCCCATCTCGGTGCTTCCACCCAGGAAGCCCAGACAAAAGTGGCCGTGGATGTGGCCGGTCAGATCATTGAATATCTCAAATACGGCACGATTATGAACGCCGTTAACGTTCCATCGGTCACCGGTGATCTTCTTAAAAAACTGCGACCGTTACTGACCCTTGCGGATCATATCGGCAGTCTTCAGACCCAGCTTATCCGGGGACCCATCGAAGAAGTTTCCATTGAATATGCCGGAGATTTCAAGGAACTCGACCTGTCGCCGGTTACCACAGCGGTGATGAGAGGCTTGCTGGCGCCCGTGGTAAAGGATGATGTCAATTTCGTCAACGCTCAGGTCCTGGCAAAAGACAGAGGGATAAAAATCAAAGAGATCATCAGTGACACGGCCGAAGAATATATCAATCTGATTACCGTCCGCGTTTCCACGCCAAAAGTGGCGAACACCGTTTCCGGAACCCTGTTCGGAAAAGATAAAATGCGAATCGTAAAGATCAACAATTTTCGACTCGAACTTATCCCGGAAGGTCACCTGGCGCTGATATACACCCTTGTCAAACCGGGAGCCATCGGAAGTTTCTCATCCCTTCTGGGGAGCAAGAAAATAAGCATCGACCAGATGCATCTCGGGCGGGAAGAAACCGGAAAGATGAACATCATTTACCTCAAGACCAATGTTCGCATTTCCGATGCTGTCGTTGATCAGTTGCTTGAACTGCCGCTGATTATTTCGGTGACCCGGCTCGAATTTGAAACATAGCGAGGGTCAGGGACCACAGGAGATAACTATGAAACCCAGGCGATCGACACTTTCCGTTCCCGGACACATTGAAAAAATGCATGTGAAGGCGTCTCAACGAGACGTCGATGTGATCATGCTCGACCTGGAGGACAGCGTTCCCGTGGACGCCAAAGAATCGGCCCGAACCCGGGTCATTCAATCCATCCATACGCTCAACTGGCAGGACACCATACTCACCGTTCGAATCAACGGGCTGGACACCCCTTTTGGTTACCGGGATCTTCTGGAAGTGGCAGAAGCAGCCGGTCCGAGCATCGAGGCCGTGGTGGTGCCCAAGGTGAACCATCCCGGAGACATCCATTTTGTCTCTCGAATGCTTGACGGGATTGAAGCGGCCAAGGGATTCTCGAAACGTATCCATATCGAAGCCATCATCGAAAGTGCCGAAGGTCTGGAACAGGTCTCTCAGATTGCCAAAGCCAGTGACCGGCTGATCACATTGGTGTTCGGCATCGTTGATTATTCAGCCTCCATCGGCGCCCGGCTGGTATCAATTTCAGGGCACGGTGAAAAAGAAGAAGAGATTTATCCCGGCCACCGGTGGAATTTTGAAATGAGCAGAATCGTCATGGCAGCCAAGGCTCACGGACTTTTAGCCATCGATGCGCCTTACGGAAACTTCAAGGACCCAACAGGATTGCAGCGCAGTGCCGCCCTGGCCTGTGCCCTTGGATATGATGGGAAGTGGGCCATTCATCCGGACCAGATCGACATCGTCAACCAGGTCTTTTCTCCGTCAAAAGAAGATGTCGACAGGGCCGTAAAAGTGTTGGCCGCCCACAAGGAGGCCCGGGAAAAGGGGCTGGGTGCCGTGGCCGTTGAAGGGCGCATGGTGGATCAGGCCACTGTTCGACTGGCAAAGCAGCTTTACGAACAGGCCAAACACCTGAAGTTGATTTAATTATCGCCTTGTAAATAACAGGCTGGATATTGGCCTTAATCCGGCAATTAAATACATTAAGAGGGTTCGAGGCTTGCCTGCCTCAGGCATGGATTCAAGGGGTCAAGGGTTCAAGTGTTTGTCCTCCACCGATATTACGGACTCTTTGAGTATATTTTCAACCTAATTTAGGTCATCCCTAAGATCCTTTAAATATCCATTATTCGCATATTTTAAATTATCTGAAAACAGGACCTGGATTTCCAATTCGCAAACTGACTCTATACGTCCTCTGCAAACTATCAGTTCTCTGTGTTTTTTTTAGCATTTCCCTCGAATCCTTGAATCCTTGCCCCCTTGAATCCTTTCAGAATCATCGACTCTTTTGAAGATAATCCCCTTTCTATTACCCTGTCACTACTTGAAATGTTCAGTTTAAGTTATATTACTCTCATCCGATGCGTCTTCTGTAATTTTTCCCACAGCGTCTCTATGATGACAAACGCCGCACCACTCCCGTCGAGTTTGTCTTTGCCCGAAACCGAAAGACAAGACGCAAAAAGCTTGCCGTCAACATCTCTCTTGAAAATTTGATTTTGGATAGAAACCCCCAGGGTTGAATTGAGAGATTTTAGGTCTTCTTTTTTCATATTTGCAATGGTTACCCGGTCTTTTAACGACATATGGACGATGATTTGGCTCACGGCTTCATCCAACGATACCGGCGCCGGTATCGGTTCTTCAGACGTATCGTCTTTTTTCCGGTCGATCCACTTCCCGGTGGATGGGGTCTTTACAAGCCCCAGCAAAACGGCCCCTTCGATAATGTCTATGGTGTTTTTATATATGTTGGAATCCTCACTGGTTCTTGAACCGTTTACATTCAACACTTCAATGTCATTCTCTTTTATCCATGCGTTGAGTTTGGATGCGGCCGTAAATTCCGATAACGTGTTCAAATCGATATGCAGAAAGGGGCGATCATGCTTTTGGGCCATTTTAAGGCAGTAATCCGCACCGCCCGTGAGTGTACCATGCGTAATGATCACCGATCCATGGGAATCGATCACATTCTGCTCGATACGATCTTTGAAACTGGGGGTTGACATCTCCTTCAAGTGATATTTTGGCGGGAGTAGCCCGCTTTGGGTTTTACGCCCTTTTTGAATCCAACCGCCATGGGGGATGCCGTATTTTATGGCCACATCGAGCGCACCC
>JASFGF010000182.1:0-6095 GCA_050123915.1 Desulfobacterales bacterium
CCCGAATATGATGCGGTTCGGAAAGTATCTCCCCCGGATTTGGTGCCTTTTATCGAAAAGCCGCCGCAAAAAGAAAAGAAGGACGCTAAATGATGTTAAAACTCCGGGTGGACGACCAAGAAATTAAAACAAAAGAAGGAAAGACAGTGCTCCAGGCATGCCTTGATAACCAGATCTACATCCCGAACCTGTGCTACCTGGAAGATATGGAGAGTCCTTCGGCATCTTGCAGAATGTGCTTTGTTGAAATTGAGGGTATGCCACAGCCGGTGCCATCATGTACCGTTCAAGTTAATGAGGATATGGTTGTTAAAACCGATACGCCTGTGGTCAGACAACTGCAACGAACCGCCCTTCGCCTTCTTTTGTCGGTTCACGATGTGGATTGCAAAAATTGTCACGCCAATAAAAAATGCGAACTTCAGAATATTGCCAAATTCCTAAAAGTCGGCTTAAAGCCAAAGCGCCTGGAGCGATATCTTAAAGAGACACAAATCGACGAAACCCATCCTTTCTTAATCCACTATCCGAACCGATGTGTTTTGTGCGGTAAATGCGTGCATATTTGCAGGGGAAAACATGGTCAATCTGTTTTAACCTTTGCCAAAAGAGGGTTTGACACGATCATCAGCACGTATAGCGCCACAGATGCGTCATCGCTTTCATGCGGGGAGTGTGATTCCTGCGTCAGCGCATGTCCGGTGGGTGCTTTGGCATTGAAAGCATCCAGCGAGAAATCTGTTTATTAGGCGGTTTTAAACATTAGGTTTTTCTCCAATTTAGTTGGAGAAGAGAGCCCTTTGTAATTCTTTAGAATTTCACTCGACCCCTTGGATCCTTGACCCCTTCCCTGCCCTGTGAAATGCGAAGCCTATATCTCTGAGGTTATTCGAAAAACATAATCCTCAGAATATCAAGTATATGCCTGTCGAAGATTCCGGTTTTTAATGGGTTGGTTATTTTTTTCGTATGCCTTAATCTTGAATAAAAACCCTCGTTTTTGGATGAATACTATTTAATCTCCATCCATGAATTCAAAATGAACACAATGGGTGTCCAATTCAGAAATGAGCAATTTATGTTCTGATCAAGGCCGCACAAGGGTTTTTGGTGAGGCGTACGTCTGTATGCCGCAGCCGGAAACCCGCGGAGAACGCCGAGAAGGACAAAAAGGGCCATTTATGGATGGACACCATTTAGGATTGGCCGATAACTCTGATAATTTTGGGTCGGTATTCATCCCTTTGGCCCAGTCTATTCCCTTTGGATCGTACGAAAAGCATTGTAATCCCGAAAAACAAAAACCCGAAAATCGCAGACAAAAAGGATGCGTCAACATTAAAATTGAGCGCCAGTTTCTGGCCGACAAACGCGCCGACAATCATGGCGATAATCGGAAACACGTAAAGCAAAAAAGTGGCTTTTAATAACGGAGAGGTGTCAAAACTCAGCACCACCGTTTGCCCTACCTGTGCCCCTGCATGATTAATCGCTTCCACTTCCATTTCATTACTTCCTCCCATGCTGTGACAAGAGCTTCTGGCAGCACAAGCCTTGCAGGCATCGGTTTTTGTCGTTTTTACCCATGCGGTGGTTGTGGATCCTATTTTTGTTACAATACCTTTTTCAGTGGCCATGATGTTTCCTTTCTCGGGATTTAGCGCCTTTTAAAACACAATATAACTCATGTTTTTAAAAAGTCACGACCTTTAGATGAAATTGAGTGTTGAAGATATTTTGATCAATCCGATTGAGCGATTGCTGAGTTTGCTGGAGATACAACGTGCAGGGTTCGCGACTGAAGTCGGCTACCGCAAGTGCCCTGAAACACAGCAAATCCGGTAATCCTCCTGAGGCTGATAAAAATCGGTAATCGCCCAATCGGATTAATACTCCTTGGGCATCTTATTGAGCTGATCCAGGGTAAAAACCGGTCCGTCTTTGCAAACAAACTCTTTGCCGATATTGCATCGGCCGCAAATTCCGATACCGCATTTCATGCGCATTTCAAGGGACATGATGATGTGATCATGGGCATAGTCGAGCTTGTCCAACACCGGTTGGGTAAACTTGATCATAATGGGAGGTCCGCAGACAATGGCATAGGTGTCTACGCTTCCGGGAGGGGCTTTCTGGTCGGTAATGGTCGGTACAAAACCGACATTATACTTCCAGTCCGGATCATCGGTGGCATCCACCGTAATATGCATGTGAATATCATCCCGCTTTTCCCATTCCGCCAGTTCATCCCTGTACAGAAGCATTCCTGGCGTACGTGCGCCGTATATCACGTGAATGTCTTTATATTTTGAACGATTGGCCGGATCCAGCATGTATATAATGGACGATCGAAGGGTGGTAAAGGCAAAACCGCCGCCGATGATGACCACATTCTTTCCTTTCATGATATCCCATGGATACCAATTCCCCAATGGACCGCGCACCCCCATGATATCTCCGGGTTTCATGTTGTGAAGATGCGTTGTCACCAGCCCCACTTTGTTGACGGTAAACATTAAGAACCCTTTTTCCGTTGGCGAGGAAGCGATGCCGATGGGGATTTCTCCTTTTCCGGCAATGGAAAGTTCGGCAAACTGGCCGGCTTTGTAATTGAATTTCTTTTCATCATCCGGGTTTAAAAACACCAGTTTGAATGTTTTAAGATTTTTATCTTCAGTTTCGGTGATGATCTCTTCGATCCGGACCGGATACGGCAAATACGGATTTTGCAATGTTAATTCTCCCTTTAAGATGGGCTTGATTTCTTAAATGTGATTTTTTATGGCAAAAAGTTATCTAAACTCATTAAGTGTGAAGTGCCTAAAGTGAACTAAAGTGACTAAAGTTAAGGTATTCTGGCAATTTTATTAAAACAGTCGGAGCGCAGCGACTCCTTTCTCAAACTTTAGCTCATTTCACACTTTAGATCACTTTAGCTCACTTCAAGCTTCAAAACTGTTCATCAAATCACAAACCCTTCGAATGTCGATATTCACCGGACAAAAACGAACGCATCGACCACATCCCACACATTGAATGCCGTTGTCATATTTGTCCACGTAATATTTCAGCTTGTGCATAAACCGCTGGCGGACTCTCTGGGTCTTTGTATCCCTGGGGTTATGGCCGGAACCGTGATGGGTAAAAAGCGGATACATGCAGCTGTCCCAATTACGCATGCGGATACCGGAAAGTCCATGGGTTTCATCCTGAATATCAAAACACCAGCATGTTGGACAAACATAGGTGCAGGTCCCGCAGTTGATGCAGGCAAACGCCACATCTTCCCAAAAAGACGCTTCAAAAAGGTCTGTGGTGCTTTTATCTTTTAATTGATCCGTGGACACACGGGAGGTTATCTTTGCCTCTGCTGCTGCTTTTATGGCTTCAATCCGATCACTTAAAGCTTGATCCGTTTGGGTCTCCCAGCCGGCTGCTTCAAGAAACCTTTCTCCTTTTTCCGTTATGATTTTAGCCAAATAAGTGTCGTCAACATCCATTAAAAGGATGTCCAGACCTTCCTCATGGAAAGGACCGCAACCAGCGGTGGTACAGAAACAACTGCTGCACGGCGCATTGCAAGCATGGCCCACAAGGGTGGTAGCCTCGTAAGATTTGATCCAGTAAGGGTCCTTATATTCCGGTGCATCAAAGTTTCGCTTGACCAGCAAAAACGCCTTGGAATCGCAGGGTCTGATGCCGATAACGGCCCGGGGCGAATAGTCTTTGTCTATTTCTTTTAAAATGTGATGATCCTTCTGGTTTTCATCCAGGGTATATTCGAACATTTTTTCAGATTGCGGATATATAATAGATCTTGGCGAAAGCCGGGTATTTTGTACATCCAAATCCGGGAGTTCACCTTTTCCCAGCGATTTGAAGACAAAAAACGCATCCTGCTCTGCCGGACCGAACAATTGATAAGTTTTGGATAAGCGTTCAAGGCCTTTCGCCCAATCTTTCTTGTCAATCTTTACGACTTTCATTACATATGCCTTTATTGTTCTTTATCATTTATAATTTAGTGTCCATCCATAAATGGTAGATTTTGGATCAGGGCAAGGCCGCAGTCTTTTTGCAACCACCCCGAAAAAGCCACGGGATCTTCGACAGGCGTAGCAGTGCTACGTCGAGGATTGCACAAAGACGAGAACGCAGGCCTGGGCCGAAAGATGCCGTTTATGGATGGACACTATTTGATGAACTCATCCGGATCATCCGGCCGATACGTATCCAGGGGCGGTCGTTTTTCCAATGTCAACCCCGCTTCCCAGTCGAACAGCTCCAGACAGTCTTTCTCCAGTTTTTTTGTCAACAATCGGACCTTGATTCCCATAGGACAGGCGCGCTCACAGGCCCCGCAATCGGTACACCGGCCGGCACAATGGTATGCTCTTAAAAAATGAAACGTCCTGATGTCTGTGGGATCCTGGCTTTTTCCCACCCATTGGGGCCGTGATTCATCCACAAAACAGGTGGGACAGTAGCAGAGCGGACAGGCGTTTCTGCATGCATAACAGCGGATACACGTCGACAAAAGGTCTTCGAAAAAATCCCATTTCTCATCGGGTGACATTGCTTCGATATGATGAACATCTTCGTACCGGGCCACATCGGCCTGCTCTTTTACTTCATCGGCCACCAGCTCATCGTAGATCACCGGATTTCGATGAACGCAAATAACACAATTTTGCTGTAGCACTTCTTCTTTATCCAGTGTTTTTTCAAAACCGTCCCCTTTGATATGGATGTTATCATCGATCTCCAACACCTCTTGGATTTCACCTTCAACCATGGCTTCGATATTGTGCCGGTCGATCATTCCTTTACAGGGTACGCCGATAATTACCACCTGATCCCGTTTGATTTTATTTTCGATAATATGGGTGACAATGTTTCGAGAATCACATCCTTTGGCAATAATACCGATTTTTTCCGTTCTGTTGGTCAGATAATTCGCAAGATTAATTCCGCAGTTGCTGTCCCACACCAGATGGTCTACTTCCTCCGCGGTTTTCACAAAACAGGGTTCATTCATCATCGGCACCGTGCCTTTTCTGAATCCGATCACCATGTCCACCTTGGCTTCTTTTAAGAGCCGACGGGAAATTTCTTTTATTTTATCAATGTAGGATAGCATCTTAAACGACCTTGGCTTCTGTTTTTACGAATTTTTCATGGGGTCCCAACGCCTTGATCACATCGGTGACTTCATTGACCACTTCCACAAATTTCGTCGACTCTGCAGAGGAAATCCAGGAAAACTGGAGACGGCCGGGCTCAATCCCCATATATTCAATAAAATTTTTAAACAACGCAAATTTTCTTCGGGCATAGTAATTACCTTCCAGGTAATGGCAATCTCCGGGATGTCACCCGGACACCCAAACACCGTCCGCGCCCTGTCTAAAGGCAGCCAGAATAAACTTCGAACTCATTCGACCGGTACAGGGAATTCGAATCACCCGGATATGGGGCGGATATTCCATTCTGCTGACGCCCGCAAGATCTGCAGCGCCATAACTGCACCAGTTACATAAAAAACTGACAATTTTGGGTTCCCAGTCTGACATATTAAAAACTCCCGTTTTAGGTCATGGGTATTGGGTAATAGGTTATAGGTAAAGGTTTTTTTCATTCTCCTATCACCCATAACCCATCACCTTTCACTTCTTTTCTCTTTCCTTTTTCCTGTTTTCTATCCCGTCTTGTCTAACGCAAAAATCTGCGCAAAGATCTGATCATTATCAAAGCCTTTGAGTCGGATGGCGCCGGATCGGCAGGATGCCACGCAAAGACCACAGCCTTTGCAAAGTACCGGATTGATCTGTGCCTTTCCGGCAAAAGGCCCCTCTTCGATGAAACCGGGTGCTGAATAGGGACATGTAGAAACACATACACCGCAGGAACTGCAATCAAACGGATTTGTTTCAGCAACAATTGCACTGGTAAGAAAAGTCTTTTGGGATAAAAGTGTCACAGCGCGTGATACAGCGGCCTGGGCCTGTGTAATGGATTCATCGATGGGTTTGGGGGCATGGGCCAGCCCGCATACGAAAACCCCGTCCGTGGCAAAATCCACCGGACGAAGCTTC
>JASFGF010000183.1:0-6069 GCA_050123915.1 Desulfobacterales bacterium
ACTGGAGGAATCATGAAATTAAAAAAAACATACGTTTTTTTTGCAGTTTTGTGCCTATTTTTTATATGCGCGTGTGTCACAACGTCCATGGAATCGAAGCCATGGCTCGACACGCCTGTTCACCATGTTAAAAATGGTAACACACTCTTAAAAGCAGGCAAAATTGATGATGCATTTCGAGAGTTCAGTCGAGCAAATGAACTTGATCCGAATTATTCACCGGCTTATGTGGGTCTCAGTTTGGTATACGGCTTAAGAGGTGACGATGCGACTTCCACCATGTATCTGAAAAAGGCAGTCAACCTGTTAAAGGAAACACATCAAAAGTAGACGGTTATCCACACGTATCCTTAAATAGTGTTCATCCATAAATGGTCTTTTTGCCCAATCTCTGCGTTATGCTCAAAAAATAATCCTCGGAATATCAAACATATGCCTACGGTTATTTTTTTCGCATGCCTTGATTTTGAACAAAAATCCTCATTTATGGATGGACACTAAGTAGGGAAACTTAATTTGTGTACAACATAAATTTATGGATGGACACTAAATACGATGATGAATGAGAGCACTATGTCCCCATACTCCAAGATGCCAGATATTTTTTCTGTTCAGGGGTGAGCCTGTCGATTTTTACATTCATTGCCTTCAATTTTTCTCTTGCAATGGCCTTGTCTATCTCTTCGGGTACAGGGTATACATTATTTTCGAGCCTTTGTTTGTTTTTCACCATATATTCAATACTTAAAGCCTGATTGGCAAAACTCATATCCATTACACTTGATGGATGCCCTTCGGCCGATGCTAGATTTATCAATCTTCCATCACCTAACACATTAACACATCGACCATTTTCAAGGACATACTCTTCGACGAAAGGTCGAATTGTTCTTCGGGATTTTGCAATGGATCCAAGTCCGTCAAGATCGAGTTCCACGTTGAAATGACCGGAATTGGCGACAATGGCCCCGTCTTTCATGATTTGGAAGTGTTCTTTTCTTATGACATTAATGTTGCCTGTGACCGTGCAGAAAAAATCACCCATCCGCGCTGCCTGACGGATGGGCATCGCGGTGAATCCGTCCATGACCGCTTCAAGTGCGGCGGTGGGATCGACCTCGGTGACAATGACATTGGCCCCCATCCCGCGTGCTCTCAGTGCAAGACCTTTGCCGCACCATCCATATCCGCAAACGACAAAGTTAGATCCGGCAATGAGACGGTTTGTGGCTCGGATAATTCCGTCCATTGTGCTCTGGCCGGTCCCGTAACGGTTATCAAAGAAATGTTTGGTCTTTGCATCATTTACAGCTATGATAGGATATTGTAAAACACCATCTGCGGCCATACTTTTAAGTCGGATGATACCGGTGGTCGTTTCTTCAGTGCCGCCTCGTACATTCTCAATAAGCTCCTGGCGTTCGGAATGAATGGTGGAAACCAGATCCGCACCGTCATCCATTGTATATTGAGGCTTGATGTCCAGGGCTGAATGAATGTGCTTGTAATATGTTTTGTTGTCTTCGCCCTTGATGGCAAAAACAGATATTTTGTCATGTTTTACCAGTGACGCCGCCACATCGTCCTGAGTGCTCAGCGGGTTGGAAGCACAGAGCGTAATTTTGGCGCCCCCTGCCTTTAATGTTTGCATCAGGGAAGCGGTTTCGGTGGTCACATGAAGGCAGGCAGCGATGCTTACGCCTTTTAAGGGTTTCTCTTTTACAAACCGATTTCTAATGTTGTTGAGCACTTGCATACTCTGATTTGCCCATTCGATCCGAAGCAAACCGTCTTTTGCCAATTTTATGTCCTTCACATCATAATTCATTAAATAATTCTCTCCTTTTTAATCTTCATTTGACGTTCATCATTCGATACTCGTGAAAAATCCACCGAAAATTATCAATCAACAATCTTCAATCGATAATCATCAATCCCCATTAGAGTCCGGCTTTTTCCTTTAAAATATCAGCCATATTCGTCTTTTCCCAGGTAAATTCAGGCTCATTTCTCCCAAAGTGACCGTAAGCAGAAGTTTTATGAAAGATGGGACGCAAGAGGTCTAGATATTCGATGATGGCGGCCGGTCTTAAATCAAATACATCCAGGACGGCTTTTTTAACCTGGTGTTTAGGTACAACACTGGTACCCATGAGATCGATCATTACAGAGACAGGATGTGCAACACCAATGGCATAGGCGATCTGAATTTCACATTTTTTTGCAAGACCAGCGGCAACAACATTTTTTGCGATATGCCGGGCCATGTATGACGCACTCCGATCAACCTTGGAAGGGTCTTTACCGGAAAAACATCCGCCGCCGTGGCTCCCCTGACCTCCATATGTATCTACGATAATCTTTCGCCCGGTCAGGCCGCAGTCTCCCATGGGACCGCCAATAATAAATTTACCGGTGGCGTTTATAAAATATTTGGTATCGCCATCTGTAAACTTTTTCGGGATCACTTTTTTGATGACTTCTTCAATGATGGCTTCTTTTAATTCGTCGTAAGAAATATCCGGTTTGTGCTGGGCTGCGATGACAACGGTATCAACGCGTTTGGGGGTCCCGTTTTCGTATTCGATGGTGACCTGAGATTTGCCATCCGGTCGCAGAAAATCAAGCGCACCGTTTTTACGAACCGTGGCAAGGCGCTGGCAAAGCTTGTGGGCATATACAATGGGCATGGGCATCAACTCGGGTGTCTCATCCGTTGCAAATCCAAACATAAGCCCTTGGTCGCCGGCCCCCTGGTCCTTGAAAAGACCTTCACCGATATTGACTCCCTGAGCGATATCCGGTGATTGATGATCAATGCTGGTAATGACCGAGCAGGTCTGCCAGTCAAAGCCCATTTTCGAAGAATGGTATCCGATGTCTCGAATGGTGCTCCTTACAATCTCGGGCATATCAACATAACAGTCGGTTGTAATTTCCCCGGCAATGAAAGCCAGACCGGTTGTGACAAGGGTTTCGCAGGCAACCCTGCACTTTTTGTCCTTTTCCATAATAGCGTCGAGTATGGAATCTGATATAGCGTCGGCAACCTTGTCAGGATGGCCTTCGGCAACCGATTCTGATGTAAAGAAAAATTGTTCGTTGCTCATCAAGGGCTCCTTTGTTTTTGTTAAGATATATTATTATGTTAAACGGAAATATCAATTCAGGAAAAAGATCATACCGTGTTTTATGACGAGTTAGCTGCGGCAATGGAAACGATTAAAACCCAAACATTTGTCTCCATTCCTCTCCTCCTTTCTTAAAAATAACTTCATCCTTACCTATATGCATCACAATGACATTGTCAATAGATTCCCTCTCCCTCAGAATAAGACCGTTAATTACAGCGAGGCGATTTTTCGGATCGTTGGCCCAGGCAATTGCCTGCACTTCGATTTGGGTTTGATTCGATCGCTTAACGGGCATTGATGCAAATCGATCGGCTTTTGTATTTTGTTCGGGTTTTTCGCTGGGTTTTCCAGCGACTGTCTCTTTTCGAGCCTGTTTTAATGGCGATGTTTTTTTGTTAAACAAAACCGCAGTATTTTCCCGAGACTTTTGAGCAGACGGGGGTGGCGTTTTTTCCGCTCTTGCAATCGGTTCGAATTTTTTTACATCCTTTCGGGAAGACAATTCTGTTTGAACCCTATCCGGCATGGCCACCTTTTTTTGAGGAAGACGGTCGGGCTCCTGAATGATGGTTTTTTTATCCGGTATAGCCGCCTCTTTTTGGGGAAACCGTTCGGGTTTTTGCAGGATGGTTTTTTTATCCGGCATGGCCACCTTTTTTTGAGGAAGACGTACGGGTTTCTGAAAGATGGCCTTTTTATCCGGCCTGGTCGCCTCTTTTTGGGGAAGCCGTGCGGGTTTTTGCAGGATGATTTTTTTATCCGGTATGGCCGCTTTCTTTTCAGGAAGACGGACAGGTTTTTGGAGTATATCTTCTTTTTTTGTTATTAATTCCGGTTTTTTTTCGTAAAGTTTCTGGCTAAGGATCAACCCTGCGCCCACAGCAAAGATAACACCGGCGAAAATAATGACATTGCGTTTTTTTAAACGCGGATGATCATTTATCTGCTTATGGTCGTCGATCGGTATCCGGGTTTTTGGCTGCCAGGATCGAACGTGGTTTTTATCTGCAACCTGGTTTTCAAGTTTTTTTAGTGCCTTTAAAATGGAACTCAATTTTTAAATACCTTCTGTAAACCTTTGAGAAAAAGATGTTTGTCACGAAATACAATCTGTCCCCTTTGTTTCATCGTCAACTTGAAGACAAAGAAAAAATCATCGAACAAACGAATTGGCGGCATCGACAATATGGGGTTGTTTAAAAACATTTTTTTCATTATAAAGGGCAATTTTGGTTGTAGAACCTACCGTGCCGTCAATATGTAAGCCGTATTTTTTTTGGATTTCTTTGACCGCCTGTTGTGTTTTGTCGTCGTAAAACGGATTTATCTCAATCTCTTTAAATCCAATATCCCGCAAGAGCATTTTGAGGGTTATTATGGAATCCTTCGGACAATTTATAGGAATGGTACCTTTTAATGAGAGAAAATTTTTCCATGGAATGTATGCTACGCCTGACCAATAAGATTCCAACTCAACCGGAGACAGCTCTATTGAAATGTCCTGTTTTCCACCTCTGAGCATAACTTTTCGGCTATCTATTTTAATGAGTGCAAGATATACTGGAGGAGTGTCTTTATTCAAATGAACGGCTAAAACAGCTGGCAGGTTTAATTTTTTTATGGCATTTAAATTTCCTGTGATTCGGCGAACCAAAAGATTGTTTTCCTTTGAGACAAGCCTAAAAAAGCCCAGGTCATCATCAATGGTATCCAGGTTTGGTTTTATTTCGGGTTCAATGTTCCATAGATTTAATGTCACCTTAATGGCCATATGTCGTGAAGAGAACCTGCTCATTGTTTTCAGAAGATTCCCCAAATCCCAGACAGGTTCTGTAAAGGGTTCTGCAACAGCTTCAAGTGTTTTTACTTTCTGTACCTCAACTTTTTTTGATTCAGATACATTAACCACTTGAACCGGTTCTTTTTTAACATCAGCAGTAACGGCGGGCTCCGGCTTTTTGGACTCAGAAGCAGTGGCGGCAGGAACAACTTTTTTTGACTCAGATACGTTAACCACTTGAACCGGTTCTTTATTAACATCAGTAGTAACGGCGGGGCCCGATTTTTTTGACTCAGATGCAGTAGCGGTGGGAACCACTTTATCTGACTCAGATACTGTAACCGCTTGAACCGGTTTTTTTGCGCTATTTGAATGAAGTGTATCGAGTTTTTTTGTTTCAGGTGAATTGGAAATCGTATTTGCCATAAATAATTCGGGATGGTAATAAATAATCAAAGAAATTATTAGAGACAATATAGAAATAAATAGAATTGAATTTTTCCGTTTCTTAAATCTGTTTTTATTATCACTCCTATGGGTCAGTTCCTTGATGGATGCCCTGACGATTTTCTGTGTAATTTCTTTTTGATCAAGGCCGAATGCTGTCAGAAGCGCCCGGTCGCAGACGATGTTGATGAGCCGAGGGATGCCCTTGGAATAGTTATAAATAGAGCGATATGCGTCCTCGGCGAATTGGATTCCCGGTTTCCCTGAGGCGACATGGATACGATGTTGAATATAATTTCGAACGTCTTTAAAGCTCAAAGGCATCAGCCGGCAACTCAAAGATATTCTTTGTCTCAATTGTCTGAGCTCGTGGGAATCGAGTTTTTCTTTCAATTCCGGTTGTCCTACTAAAATGATATGCAAAAGCTTATGTTTGGTGGTTTCAAGATTGGAGAGCAAACGCAACAGTTCCAAAACCTCATTTGTCAGATTCTGAGCCTCGTCGATAAGGAGAACCGTGTTTTTCCCCTGGATTTTTTGCTCGATAAGAAAGGCGTTTAAAGTGTCGATTAAGTCTTTGGCGTTATCTGCATCCGATGGGATACCGAATTCATCATTAATGGCTTTTAGCAGCTCTAAGGAATCAAAGGTCGGGTTAAAAATATACGCCACCTTTGTATCATTGTCCAGAAGTTCAAGAAATGCCCG
>JASFGF010000184.1:0-6032 GCA_050123915.1 Desulfobacterales bacterium
AAGTATACAAACCTGGCCCAGGCAAACAGGATTGAACGCATCATGGTCCAAAACGGATATAAGGGCGCGTTTGCCATCGCCGAGGATTAGTTTCCATCCAGAAATTGCCCTTTTCCGCAATCTCTGAGTTAATCTGTGAAATTACTTGTGCGGCATACCATTTGTATGCCTCCGCGCAATTTTTTGATTGCCTTGACATTGCGAAAAATTGCTAATTTCTGCATTGGAAACTCACTATTATCCACTATTTTTTTTCGTTGGATGGACACCAACTATACGAAAAATTATAAAAACCACTTCAAAATAGAGTACTGATGACCGGACAAAAGAAAATGCAAAATGTGGTCTTTTTGGATCGGGATGGTGTCATTAATCATGATTCTCCGGATTACATAAAAAGCTGGTCTGAATTTGAGTTTCTTCCAGGCAGCCTGGAGGCATTGAAACAGCTGACGATGAATGGATTTACCGTCATTATCATTACAAACCAGTCTGCGATTCATCGCAAGATGATATCCAAAGAAGATCTGGATGCCATCCATGACATGATGAAAAAAATTGTTCAATCGAACGGCGGCGAAATAAAAGACATATTTTATTGCCCCCATATACCGGAGGACATGTGCGATTGCCGTAAACCAAAGCCTGGATTGATTTGCAGGGCAGAGAAGAGATACCGGATCGACCTGGAGACGTCGATCATGGTAGGTGACAGCGCGAAAGATATAGAATGTGCCCGGAATGCCGGATGCGGATCTGCAATTTTGGTTAAAACCGGCAATGGTGTTATGGCTGAAAAAATATTAAAAGAAAAGATGATCCATCCGGATGTTATCGTTAGAGATCTTTTAGAAGCCGTCAACTGGATCGTCACCCGAAACTATCTAACGGCGATTCCGAAAAACTCGTAATACTGATGAACATGCCCCTCCCTACAACCATCCTAGAAGGAGAGCTGGAAAGAATTACCTACTTCAATGCCGAGAATCATTATACCATCGCAAAATTAAAAACCAGCAAAACCAATAGTATCGTTACGATTGTCGGCACCATGTCCACCGTCAAAACCGGTCAATTCCTTAAGATTGAAGGAACCTGGGAAATCCATCCCAAATACGGGCAGCAGTTTAAGATTAGGACCTATGAAGAAACTTTGCCTGCAACCATTGACGGTATCAAAAAATATCTAAGATCCGGTATTGTCAAAGGGATCGGACCTTCAACAGCCGATAAAATGATCAACCATTTTAAAACCGAAGTTTTTGACATCATAGAAAAATATCCGGAAAAACTTCTGGAAATAGAAGGCATTGGAAAAGCTAAGGCTGCATTGATATGCAATGCATGGAAATACAATCATGCGGCAAGAGGTCTGATGCAATTGCTGCAAAATGCAGGCGTTAAAACATCTTATTGCGCGAAAATTCTCAAACAATATGGTACAGATGCGGAGGACGTTATTCGCAACGATCCTTATTGCCTGACCGTTGATATCCCGGGTATCGGTTTTTATTTGGCGGACAGGATCGCTCTGAATCTGGGTGTTTCAAATGATGATCCAACACGTGTGAGGGCGTGTATTGTCCATGTGATGCAGCAATTTACAAATGAAGGACATGTCTTTGCTTATGAACATCAACTGATTGAACATTGCCGGCGTCTTTATCAGTTGGAAGCCGATATCATCGAATATTCCATCGAGACGCTGGCTGCCGGAAAAGAACTGGTCGTTGAAAATGCAGTGGATTCTTCGGGAAACAGAATCATTTATCTTAAAGAATTTCATCAGGCTGAAAACGGTATATCAAACCGGCTTAAAGCGCTGATGTCCGTCCCGATGACACCCTATTCCATCGATGCAGAACGTATTTCAACGGAAGTTCAAAAAAAACTGGCCATAGCGCTTTCTGAAGAACAAGTGGATGCCCTCGAAAAAATACTTTCCCACCGGGTTGTGATCATCACCGGAGGACCAGGAACCGGCAAAACAACGTTGATACGGTCTATCAATGCCATATTTGAAGTGCTCGGAAAAAAGGTGCTTCTTGCGGCACCCACCGGCCGGGCAGCCAGGCGGTTGTCCGAGGTGACCCGAAGGGAGGCAAAAACCATTCACAGATTGTTGGGGGTTAATTTTCAAGACGGACTGTTTAATAAAAACAAGGATAATCCCCTTGATGCGGATGCCGTGATTATCGATGAAGCATCCATGTTGGACACACTTTTAATGTTTCATCTGATCAATGCTATCCCCATCGCCGCTGTATTGGTTCTGGTGGGTGACGTATTCCAGCTTCCATCCATAGGGCCCGGAAACATACTCTCCGACATGATCAAATCAGCTCAAACCCCTGTTTTTTATCTAAAAAAAATTTTCAGACAGGCTCATCAAAGCCCCATTATTTTGAATGCTCACAGAATTCGCAATGGTGAGTTGCCGGTCTTAAAGTCTATGGACGATTCGGAGGGTCCTTCAGAGTTTTACTTTTTGGAGCAGGGTGATCCGAATAAGGTTGTTTCCGCCATAGTTGAATTATGTACAGAAATAATCCCCGAGACGTTTTCTTTTGATCCCATGCGCGAGGTTCAAGTGTTAACACCGATGCATAAGGGTCTTGTGGGCACAACCCATCTCAATCAGGTTTTACAAAATGCATTGAACCCGAACCCGGTGATGGTTGAAACCACAGGCACAACATTTAAAGTTGGGGATAAGGTTATGCACCTCAAAAACAACTATCAAAAAGATGTTTTCAATGGAGATATCGGAACCATAAACGCTGTAGATATAAAAGAACAACTCTTTTCGGTGGACTACTACGGAAGGACGGTAAATTACGATTTTACGGAAACAGATGAAGTCTCTCTGGCATATGCCATATCCGTCCATAAATCACAGGGGTCCGAATACCCGGCGGTCATCGTACCGATCATGGTTCAACATTATGTGCTTCTTCAAAGAAACCTATTATACACCGCCATTACACGGGGTAAAAATCTGGTCATAATTATCGGCACAAAAAAAGCCCTGACAATTGCCCTAAAAAACGATATGCCTAAAAAGCGCTTATCCGGACTTGCTTATAGGCTTATGCAGAATTAACTTAGAGGCAATACCTTAGTTTTTAAGTGCTAAAATAAATATATATGAAAAATCTTGACAATACGTATTATTTCAATTAGTTAAACTTCAACCTTTATTGAGGCCCATTTTTTAAAGTATTTAAATAAAAACAATTAATTAGGTGATTACTTATGGCAGTTCCAAAACGTAAAAAATCAAAATCAAAGCGGAATAAACGGCGGACGCATCAAAAGATTTCAGCCCCCAATCTGACCAGTTGTCCCCAGTGCGGTGATTCCAGGCTTCCACACCATGCATGCCCCGGTTGCGGCACATATAAGGGCCGCACTGTAATTGATGTCGAATAATTTTGTTCGTTTCCAAAAACGTCCTTTTTACTCGATGCAAGAGGATTTTTAGAATTTTTGAAAACGTGACCACTTCAAGTGTAATATTCAGGGTAATATCATGGCCGAAAATAGAACACCCATTGTCATAGGCAGCGATCATGCTGCCTATGCTTTGAAAGAAACTATCAAAGCGTTTCTCATTGAAAGATCCATTGAAGTTGAGGATGTCGGTTGCTATAGCGAAGATTCGGTGGACTATCCGGATATTGGGATTAAAGTGGCGTCGATGGTGTCAACGGGGAAATTCGGACAAGGTATACTCATGTGTGGTACAGGGATCGGTATGTCCATGGTGGCCAACAAATTTCCTCATGTCAGGGCGGCCCTGTGCGCCGATATTTTCTCCGCTATCATGAGCAGACGACACAATAATGCCAATATCCTGGTTTTGGGGGGGCGTGTCATCGGAGACATTCTTGCCACAGAGATCGTAAAAGTCTGGCTGGAAACGCCTTTTGACGGTGGAAGACATCAGAGACGATTGGAAAAGTTCGATCAGATAAATAAGGATTTTACCGATAAAACATATTTAAGCGTCTAAAACCAAGTAAGGGATACGTATTTGAACTTCAGACTTATCGAAAAAACAGATCCCGAAATCGCCCGTGCAATTTCTATGGAGATTGACCGACAGACACACACGCTGGAGCTTATTGCATCTGAAAATATTGCCAGTCCTGCAGTGATGGCGACTCAGGCGAGTGTTCTAACCAATAAGTATGCCGAGGGTTATCCGGATAAACGCTATTACGGGGGATGCGAATTTGTTGATGTTGCAGAAAAGCTGGCGGTAGATCGAGTAAAAAAGTTATTCAATGCAGCGTATGCCAATGTTCAGCCCCATTCGGGCTCCCAAGCCAACATGGCCGTGTACTTTGCCTTGTTAGAGCCCGGGGATACGGTTCTTGGGATGAGTTTATCCCATGGCGGACACCTTACCCATGGAAGCCCTGCCAGTTTTTCAGGCAAACTTTATCATTTTATTCATTATGGCGTAGATGCGGATACCGGCACCATAGACTATGAAGAACTGAAACGATTGGCAAATAAGCACCGACCAAAGATGATTGTTGCCGGCGCAAGCGCGTATCCTCGTATTATAGATTTTGACGCTTTTGCGAAAATCGCGGCGTCGGTAAACGCTTATCTGATGGTGGACATGGCCCATATCGCAGGCTTGGTGGCAGCCGGGCTCCATCCATCTCCCATACCTTTTTCCGATGTGATAACGTCAACAACGCACAAAACCTTAAGAGGGCCCCGCGGTGGCCTGATTTTGGCAAGGACAGATTACAGCACAAAATTAAACAAAGAAATATTTCCCGGTATCCAGGGCGGACCACTCATGCATGTTATTGCCGCAAAAGCAGTTGCTTTCAAGGAGGCTTTGAGTGAGTCGTTTAAGACCTACCAGAAAGATACTGTAAAAAATGCGCGGGCCCTTGCCGGCCATTTGATGGACAGCGGCATTAAACTCATTTCCGACGGCACCGACAATCATTTGATGATTGTCGATTTGAGGAATCTGAAAATTACAGGCAAAGATGCTGAAGATGCCTTGGGTTGTGCCGGGATTACCGTCAACAAAAATTCCATACCATTTGAGACGCTCAGTCCGACACTTACCAGCGGCATCCGAATCGGGACTCCCGCCATCACCACAAGGGGTATGAAAACACCGGAAATGAAGACCATTGCAGAACTTATCGTCCATGTGCTTCAAAATCACACGGATGATAACATTATTGCGACGACAAAGAAAAAAGTGTTTGAGCTTTGCGAAGCGTTCCCTCTGTATTACAACTGGCAAAAAGAGGTGGGCTAAAATGGCTTCGGGAGGCGACCGTCCATCATGGGAAGCCTATTTCATGGATATTACGTTTCTTGTGGCCAGGCGTTCCACATGCCTCCGACGTGCGGTCGGAGCGATTGTCGTCAAAGATAAAAGAATATTATCGACAGGTTACAACGGCGCACCCACCGGCATTAAACACTGTCTTGAAGCAGGATGCCTTCGAGAGAAACTGAATATCGCGTCGGGTAAAAATCATGAGCTCTGTCGCGGTATACATGCCGAGCAGAATGCAATCATTCAGGCCGCCTATCATGGTGTCTCAATAAGGGGTGCATCACTTTTCTGCACAAACCTGCCGTGCTCCATATGTGCCAAGATGATTATCAATGCAGGGATAAACAGGATCTGTTATGCCTCCGGGTATGCCGATTCCATGTCCAAAGAAATGTTGAAGGAAGCAGGGATCGACATTATAAAGATCAATGTCGGTCCATCCGATGTAACTTTGAAAAATCCGGAATAGTACCAGGGAGGGATTCATGAAGTGTCCATTTTGCGCTGAAATTGACAACAAAGTGATCGACTCTAGATTGAGTAAAGATGGGAACGTCATCCGGAGACGCAGGGAGTGCATCATATGTAGCAGGCGATTTACCACCTATGAACATATTGAAGAAATTCCTGTTATGATAGTTAAAAAAGATGGGCGTCGTGAAGTTTTTTCCCGTGAAAAGTTGCGTTCGGGTCTCCAAAAGGCCTGTCA
>JASFGF010000185.1:0-6030 GCA_050123915.1 Desulfobacterales bacterium
CATCAGCACCAGGGTTAAAAGAACAAGTGAGGGAATAAACGCATTTAAACTTGATAGGCTGATGACAATAAGAAACAATAGTTTAAATCGAACATCCAATTGGTGCAGCACAGAATTTCCGGCATGAAAACCCAAGACGTTCAATTCAGCCATGAATGCACCTCCATCCCCAATCGAGAGGCACATGGTTCTCGAATACCAAAAACCTCGAGGTCTCCAAGCAGATGAGAGGGCAATCCGTCTCTGACGATACATCCTTTTTCCATGATGACCAGACGATCTGTATGAGCGATCAGTTTTTCCAGATCGTGCGCGGCAATGATAATCGTGTGTCCGGCCTGATGCAGAGAAATCATCTGTGCCAAAACCTCTTTGACTCCCGGATAGTCCAGGCTTGAAAAAGGCTCGTCAAAAATGAGCACCTTAGGTTCCATTGCCAGAATACCGGCTATGGCGAGCCGACGTTTTTCTCCACCGGACAATAAATGCGGCTTTTGATCTTTATGGTGATGCAATCGAACAGTTTCCAATGCCAGGGCGACCCGGCGTTTGATCTCGGTCCGGTCCAGGCAAAGATTCTCCGGCCCAAAGGCCACGTCGTCTGAAACGGTTTCACCGACAATCTGGCTGTCGGCATCCTGAAATACCATGCCCACCATCTGTCTCGACCATGTCAGATTTTTTGCCACCGACCGGCCAAAGAGTTTGACGACGCCTTTAGTTGGCAAAAGAAGGCCGTTCAGATGTTTTAAAAGTGTGGTTTTTCCGGACCCGTTGCGCCCTGCAATGACAACAAACGTCCCTTGGGAAATGGAAAGATTGATATTCTCAAGACCAACGGTGCCATCTGCAAACCTATGGCTTAAGTTTTCGATTTCAATGATATTCACAATAAAATTCTCTGACTTCAGATCTCGGACCTCTGAGCTCTTTGCGAACAAGAAGTTAAAAAAATAAGAAAGTTAGCTCTTCTCCCGCTTTCCGACCTTCTCGCCTTCTGATTTTCTTACCTTCTGTCCCCTGGTCCCTGACCTCTGATCCCTGGCACCTAATCCCTGATCCCTTATTCCTTTTTTATTACCGGCCGTAATGCTTTTGCGATAGGAATCGCTACCGCCATTTTAAGCGTATCCCCAGGAAGAAACGGATACATTCCAACAGCCAAGGCTTTTCCTAACGTCATACCGGTCAGTTTGTTCAGCCACCACACACCGCATGCGTAAATGATGAGACTGCCACAGATCATGGCAAGCAGGTCTCTAACCACATTTGTTTTTGATGCATTTGATATGAAGCCAATCACGTAAACCGCCGGGAGGAATCCCAGAAGATACCCACCGGTGGGACCGGCAAACCGTCCGATACCGCCGACACCACCGGCAAACACCGGAAATCCCAGAATACCGGCCAGAAGATATACCCCAACACTTGCCATTCCCCAGCCGGGTCCCAACAAGAGTCCAGCCAGAAATATAAAAAGATTCTGAAGAACAATCGGCACCGGTCCAATGGGAATGGCCAGGTATGCGCCTGCCGCAACCAAAGCAGCCATCAACGAAGCATACACCGTCATTCGAAGAGATGCGGACGAACCGATGCCCGATATTTCTTTTTCATTCATAACCTATCACCCATCACCTATTACCTGTATTATTCATGAAAGCAATCGCCGTATATAATTTTTTTCACCGACCCGTCCGCGAGTTTCAACATTAACGCACCATTGTCATCCACATCCACGGCAAGACCTTCGGAGACGTCATGGGCCGTAACAATCCTGACATGCCGGTTCAAGGTTTGAGTATATCTTTTCCACTCGGAAACCACATTGTCAAAATCCGCATCATTTAACGCATCTTCGAAACGATCGAGAAATACCTTCAACACCTCTATCCGCGGCACCTTTTTGCCGAGGATCTTCTTTAAAGACGTTGCCATGGGTTCATGGGGTGTTGGATCATTGTTTACGTTGATACCGATTCCGATACTGATAAAGCTCACCCTGTCGATTTCAGCTTCCATTTCGGAAAGGATTCCTGAAATTTTCCTGCCATCCACCAGAACATCGTTGGGCCATTTAACCATGGCATTAATGTTAAACATGTTCCGCAGGGTTTGGGCCAGAATCATGGATGCCGCAAAGTTGACCCTTGAACTTAAAACAGGCGGTATTTGGGGTCTGACAACAATTGTAAAATAAAGCCCTCCTTGTGAAGACAGCCAGGTTCTTTTGAGCCGCCCCCTTCCTTGTTTCTGGCGACCGGCAACCACCACCGTAAAATGTGGACAGTCTTTTCTTGCAAGTTCCCTTGCGATATCCATGGTGGAATCCACTTCATCAAAATAATGAACACGGTATTCTTTTTCCTCAAATTCCCATGGATAAAGAGCGTCAGGGGCACTGATAAAAAGATAGCCCTTGGGTGTTGCTTCAATATTGTATCCTACCTCTTGAAGCTTTTTGATATGCTTCCAGACAGCCACCCTTGAAATACCAAGACGGGCGCTGAGTATCTCCCCGGAAACAACGCTGGTTTCCGTTTTCAGTATGTTCAGAATTTGACCTTTCACGGTTGATCTACTTTTCTTGGTTATCCATTAAAATCAATTTGGTTAACGAAACAAGCCTGAATTGTCAATCATTTTTATTAACCGATAATAAAATCTTTTAGTTACAAGACGGAAAGAAGCCGCTCGTGAATGTTATCAAAGCCTCCGTTGGACATGACAAGGATGAGATCCCCGGATGTTGCTGTTGTGACAAGAAAATCGATAATCTCATCCGTATCCGGGAAAAAGTGCGCATCCTTGCCTTGATGTCTGAGATCATCCACAAGTTGTTGAGAAGAAAAACGTTCTTCCGGCGGGATTTTATCCAAAAGTGAAGGCTGGCGAATGCAGATAATATCTGCACCATCGAATGATAGAGGATAGATGTTTTGAAATATATTGCGCATGCTGGAATTGGTTCGAGGCTCGAAAACGGCAACAAGACGTCCATTTGGATAAAACGGTTTGACCGCCCGGATCGTCTCACGCACCGCCGTCGGATGATGAGCAAAATCGTCCATGACCGTTACGCCGGATTTTTCACCGCGTACTTCCTGGCGCCGCTTGATACCCTCAAACGATTCAAACGCCTTTGCAATGGCTTCTACCGATATCGACAGCGTGTCTGCAACGGCAATGGCGGACAAAGCATTCATCAGGTTGTGTTCTCCCACCAGCCGTGTCTTGAAATTCCCAAAAACCGTATCATACTTTAAAACGTCAAAAAAAGTCCACGGCGGTTGAATGGTGACGGAACCCAGTCGCCAGACCGAGTCGGCATTTCGACCGTATTTAACCATCTGGCAGGATTTTTTGTCCAAAAGATCAGAAACATTTTTATCATCGTCAAATGCAACGAGGGTATTGTGGGGTGAGATACCGGTGATAAACGCATCAAAGGCTTGTTTTACATGCTGAATATCTCTGAAAATATCCGCATGATCAAATTCGACACCTGTCAATATAGCTACGGATGGATCATAATGCAGAAATTTTGCTCCTTTATCAAAAAATGCCGTATCGTATTCATCGCCCTCGATGATCATGTGTTCACCGCTTCCCAGGCGATAATTGCTTTCAAAGTTTTTTAAAATCCCGCCGATCATAAACGTCGGGTCCAGTCCGGCTTCATACAGAATCCAGGCTAAAATTGAGGAAGTGGTGGTCTTGCCGTGGGTGCCGGTGATGACCAGGGACTTTTTGCCGGATCCAATAAATCGGTTCACCGCCTGGGGCATGGAACAGAACTCGAGTCCCATTTGACGCATTCCAACAACCTCGGGATTGTCTTTTGATACGGCGTTTCCTACGATAACCAGGTCCGGACCGTATGCAACATTTTTTTCGCTGAATCCCTCTGTAATCTCAATGTGTTTGCTGGAGAGAAATATGCTCATGGGTGGGTATACTTTCTGGTCCGAACCCGTTATTTCAAACCCCATATCTTTAAGCATACTGGCCAGTGCCCCCATTCCGGTGCCACATATGGCAATCATGTGTATGCTTTCTACAGAGTCGGAAATTCGGTTTTTGATTAAATCCATGCGGTTGAGTTCCTTCTGATCTTTTTTGGGTAAGTGTTTACGGAATTTGCTTGCTCGCGCAAGAATATTAGGGAATAAACTTTTTTGTTTCAAGAACTTAGAATCGGAAGAGTTCATCCCGTTAACATTTACGTTCTTTGAATCAATAATAGGGCGATATTCTCCAAACTGCAATAAAATAGTTCGACGATATCGTTATGCAAACAATGATCATTCATCTCCCATGGAAATATAATAAATATATGCAATATTAGATGGTTAACAACCTCATTGCCCAAATACAAATCTTCTTTGTTTTGTTAAGTTTTTTTAAAAAAGACCGATATATTAAAAAGGGCCATGAATGATTTAAAGCTCTTGGTGTTTTATTTGTATCATTCATTTTTAATCTCCAGCCATCAACAAATTCTGATCAAGAGTATATTATAAGGATTTTTTATGACCGACAACTTAAAGACACAAGAACTGATCGAAGAAATGCGAAGCAAAGGGAATCTCCCTGCAATCAATGAAAATGTTCAGGCAATTACACAAATTACACACCAATCCCATACCCGTGCAGTTGATCTTGCCACTGTCATCATGAGAGATTGCGGCTTAACCTCGAATATTCTGGCAACGGCCAACTCGGTGATGTACCGGCCACGCTATCCCATCAAAACCGTCACCTATGCCGTCACGTTTTTAGGGTTTGAAAAAGTTCGTTCCCTGGCACTGGGACTGTCCATGTTCAATCAGACAATGAAAACCGCCAAGACTCAGCAACTGGGTCAGTTATATGCCAGCTCATATTTTTCCGGCGCCTTTGCCAGTTCTCTGGCAGCGAAAAACAAGGCTGATAATCCCGAAGAAATCTTTGTCGCCGGTCTGCTTTATCGCCTTCCCTGGCTGGCACTGGCAAATACATTTCCTAATAAATTTAAAGAAATGGAAAAATTGATTTCAGATAAAAATATTTCAAACAATAATGCCTGCAAGGAAGTGTTCGGTGTTGAATATGATGAAATTTGTAACGCATTGACAAACATTTACAACCTTCCCGACAAAGTTGCCAAAGTACTCAGAAACGATGATGACGCCAGCGATCCTTTAATAGCTTTGATACGAGAGTCCGGTCATATTTCAAATATGCTGTTCAGCAATAACCTCGGCGGAGAAAAGGCCATGGAAAAAACCGAGGCTCGCATAAAAAAAATACTTGGAAACAATGAATTTAACATTTCAGATTTTATCAAAGATACCTGTGAACAGGATGCAAATGTTGCAAGATTTTTTAATCTGGAAAAAGACGATGTTGACATGATGGTCAAAGTTCTTGAATGGGGAAAAGGAAACCCCGCCCAAATTGCCGGAAAAGTCACCTTTGGAGATGCCCTGACCGAAGAAGAAAAACCTGAAGATCCGGATTCGCTTATCGGTCAGTTTTTAACGGATCTGATGATCGCCTGTCGCAAAAGTACTGAAATCAATCAGGTATTAATGCTTGCTCAAGAAGCGCTGTACCGCTGTCTCGTTGGAACAGAAATATTTACAGCATTTTTTAACAAATCAAAAACAATGATGACCGGAAGGTTTTATGCAGGTAAAAATACCCGTTTGAAAGCTGAAGATTTTAAAATCAGTATGATAGATAATAACTCACCCATTGTAAAAGCCATCAATAATAAGAAAACAGCGGTTTTTAATCTTGCCGAAAGATCCTTTCAGATTTCACTTTTGAAAAACCAGTCGCATTTCAAAACGGCGATGATCTCTCCCATCATGACCAAGGATCTTGTCATCGGAACATATTTCGCCGCCAGAGCCAATGATATTCCCTTCTCGGAAAAAGAGATTGCCTGGTTTGAACAGATTGTTATATATGTCGGACAGGCTTTTGAAAATTCTAAAAAATAAAGACAAAATATGTTGGATAGACATCTTGAAAACATTTTGC
>JASFGF010000186.1:0-5987 GCA_050123915.1 Desulfobacterales bacterium
CACGGGTACCACCCCTGGTTGCCGGTGTAACGGCAATCGCGCTGAATTCCGGTGCCTATATTGCTGAAATTGTACGCGGTGCTATTCAATCCATTGATCGGGGACAGAGCGAAGCCGGGCGGTCCATCGGGCTCACCCGGTTTCAAACGGTATTGTATGTAATCTGGCCCCAGGCGTTTAAACGAATGATACCGCCGCTTGGCAATCAATTTATAATTAGTCTGAAGGACACCTCGCTGTTAGTGGTCATCGGAGTCGGTGAACTTACCAGAACAGGGCAGGAAATTATTGCGGTGAACTTTCGGGCCTTTGAAGTTTGGACGACCGTTGCCCTCATGTATCTGGTCCTTACGTTAACGCTTTCAAAACTCCTCGCTGTCACGGAGAAAAGATTGGAAATTCAAACGTGATCAAGATAACGAGATTGTTTAAAAATTTCGGCTCTCTCGAAGTGCTCAAGGACATTGATCTTCACGTTATGTCCGGAGAGGTCGTGGTGATTATCGGACCCAGCGGATCCGGAAAGAGTACGCTTTTACGCTGTATTAACCGCCTGGAGGTGGCTACCTCCGGCACGATCATCGTCGATGGTTTCGATATCAATGACGAAAAAACGAACATCAATTTTATTCGAACCGAAGCGGGGATGGTGTTCCAGCAGTTTAATCTTTTTCCCCATATGACGGCTTTGAGAAACGTGACCCTGGGCCCTATCAAGGTCCGAAAGATTCCACGGGCAAAAGCAGAAAAACTCGGCATGGATCTGTTGAAAAAGGTGGGCCTCGGTGACAAGATCCACGTCCACCCTGATCAACTTAGCGGTGGACAGAAGCAACGTGTGGCCATTGCCCGTTCTTTGGCGCTGAATCCCAAGGTCATGCTTTTTGATGAACCCACCAGTGCGCTTGATCCGGAGCTGGTGGGCGAAGTGCTGGAGGTCATGAAAGTACTGGCAAAAGACGGGATGACCATGGTCGTGGTTTCCCACGAAATGGGTTTTGCGCGGGAGGTGGCCGATCGCGTGATATTTATGGACGACGGTGTGATTGTGGAAGAAAACACGCCGGAGAAAATATTTGCACACCCTCAGAACGAACGCACTATGAATTTTTTGAAAATGGTTCTCTAATACCGGGCCGACGATATTTAATTCCGGAAAATAAACGGAACGTCTATGATTTCGTGCGTTTTATGGCTTTAGGGGGCGTCTTGACATATTAAGTTTATTTTCTTGACCATACAAGCACATTGGTGTATCTATCCACTTGAATTGAAAGCTGATTCTTACGATCCAACTTTTATTTGATCTGATTCTTGATCGAGCATAGGATTTTCCATAACGGCACCCGACACTTCCTCTGAGGCTGATTCAGCAGCATCGTTATTGTTAACGATCTGGCAAGAACGAGTTATTTAATTTGAAAGGAGGTAATATCATGGCAAAGGCAATTGTTCTAATTAAGTCAAATCCGGGTTTCGACCGTGAGGTCGCTGGTCAAATCAAGGAAATCGAAGGCGTTGAGAATGTCTATTTGGCTGCCGGACGTTTTGATATCGTGGCAGAGGTGCAGACGCCTGATGACGCCGGTATGCTTTCTGTGACATATGACAAGATAAGAGTCATTGGCGGCATTAGAGATACACACACCATGTTCTGCTTGAAAGTGTAGAACCCTAAATGAGCGCAAACAAAACCGAACCAATAGTCATCTGAATTCTTCAATTTTATATCGATTTTGTTTACCCTGCGGGAAAGCCGGGGCTTGCCCGCCTCTGGTTGTGATACCCCATTTCCTTTATAAGTGACCTTCTATCGAAGGGCGCTATCGTTATCAGGATAGCACCATGATAATCTAAAATCGATTTATAACGTTGTTTTTGACCCGAAAGACGGAACTCGATGGCCGGTCAAATTACTATCTCCATTTGGTTTTTTATTCTTCTGGTGATCATAGCGGTCCTGGCTTTGCTCGACCGGATATTAATTCCCAGCACCCGCTGGTTTTTTCGCCGGCGTATTAACCGGGTTATAGACGAAATCGGTACCCGGCTGGATATCGAAATCCGGCCATTTCAGCTGACCAAAAGACAGGTCCTCATCGACCGGTTGGTTTTCGACGCCAAAGTTGTGGAAGAAATCCAGAATCATGCACGGCAACACGACATGCCCCTGGAAGTGGTTCAGAAAAAAGTCGTAAGCTATGCCCGTGAAATTGTGCCCTCATTTAATGCCTACCTCTATTTTCGGATCGGTTACTGGTTTGCCAAAAAAATAGCCCGACTTCTTTATCGGGTACGGGTGGGACAGATTGAAGATGAGCAATATCTTTCCATTGATCCGGATTCCACTGTTGTGTTTGTCATGAATCACCGCTCTAATATGGACTATGTCCTTGTGGCCTTTCTGGCGGCCGAGCGGACAACCCTTTCCTATGCCGTCGGTGAATGGGCTAAGATCTGGCCGTTGCAGATGCTGATCCGCGCCATGGGAGCCTTTTTTGTTCGTCGCAATTCCGGCAATCCATTATACCGGCGGGTCCTGGAACGTTATATTCACATGGCAACCCGTGAAGGCGTCTGTCAGGCTGTTTTTCTGGAAGGGGGTCTAAGCCGTGACGGCAGACTGCAACCCCCTAAACTTGGATTGATAGACTACATGCTGCGCCGGTATGATCCGGACAAGGACCGGGACGTTGTGTTCATTCCGGTAGGTATAAATTATGATCGAATCCTTGAGGATCGCAGCTTGCTGCGTACCTTCGACCCGGCTGCGGAAAAGCGAGGTTGGTGGTTTGTATGCCGAACGACTTTTAAATTTATTAGACGCAGTCTCGTGTTGATGATATTCAGCCGCTGGCGTCGCTATGGATACGCCTGTGTCAATTTTGGTGCGCCTTTGTCGGCCAAAGCCTATTGTCTTGATCAAGGATTAAATTTTAGCCGGCTTCCAAGAGCGGAGCGGTTTCCGGAGATCGAAAAACTGTGTCATCGGCTAATGTCGGCCATTTCGGAGGTCGTTCCGGTATTGCCGGTATCTTTGATGTCTACGATATTTTTAGGAGCCATGGACACTGAATTCGACATTTTGGATATTGAGGATCGCAGCAACCGACTGATCAACGAACTCCAGGCCCGTGGTGCGCCGGTATTTGAGATGTCCCGAAGCGCACGTGCTCACGACATTGTCGACGCCATCGGCTTGATGACGATGCGACGCATGGTAACCGCATCCGGTGACCAATTCAAAGCGGTGGCCGCAGAAGAAGCGATCATGCGTTATTATGCCAATACCATCGGACATTGGCGACAAGATGAATGAACCCTCGGGACGTTGTTGAAAGATTGACATTTGGTGGTTTGAGGAAAAGGAGAAAGACTTGAACGGATGGCTCGTTTACTTTCCATTAATCTTGGTTTTTGGAATCATGGCTATCGTGATGATAGTGCTCTATCTTCTTCGCAAATCTCGCCGGATAAAAGGATATCGATCCCCGTTTACCGACAATTTTCTGAGAAATCCAGGAGAGTCTTTAAGCAGACAAATTATGGAGATCAACGATAAGGTGATTGAACACCTTGTCATGTCCATCATGGCGCCCATTTTTATTTATGCGATCTATATGTCTTGTTTATCTTCCGGCAATTTAAAATTTTCAACATCCGTTATTACGGCATTTATCATCGGTGGAATCGGTTTTATCGCTTATCATCTTTTTAAATTGATAAAGTTGATAAACCTTAGACAGTCCTGTCGGTTGGGTTACGAGGGTGAAATGGCGGTGGGTCAGGAACTCAATCAGCTCATGAGAGACGGGTATTATGTGTATCACGATTTTCCCGCAGATAAGTTTAATATCGATCATATTGTTGTCGGCACTTCAGGCGTATTTGCCGTTGAAACAAAAGTCCGATCAAAACCGACTTCAAAGGATCGGAGAGCAGATGCCAAGGTTAGATACGACGGCAGGTGTCTTCAGTTTCCGAATGGTACGGACGTCCAAGCTATCGAACAGGCCAAACGGCAGGCAGAATGGCTGTCCAAATGGTTGCGAAGTGCAGTGGGCGAGACTGTTAGGGTCCGGCCTGTTGTTGCCCTGCCGGGATGGTTTGTAAAAAGAGTTGCTTCCGGTGGCATATCTGTAATAAATCCCAAGAACTTTCGATCCATCTCCAAACCGAAAGACGGGAATATCTTAACAGAACGAATGGTCTCACGAATTATTCATCAACTGGAACAAAAATGCAGAGATGTCGCGCCAAAAAAACCTTAGGTACAAGTTACTCCTTTTTAAGCTGAAGCAGAAATTGGATAAAATAGGTGACATTCTTTGCTGTGAAATGGATGCCTGTCCGCCGGGCAAATCCAGGATCTCCCGCAAAAACCGGTCCTCCAGCAATTATTTTTGTTCGTGCCGGGAGATTTCTGCTGATCGTTAAAATGTCTTCCTCTGAATCAAACTGGAGTACGGTTAATCCTAGTAAATCAGGTTTGTGCTTTTTACATGCGGTTATGATTTTTTCAGGCCTTACAAGTAGTCCGAGTTCAATGATCTCAAGACCCGCTGCTTCAGAAAACATCCGGATAACTTCGAGTCCATGCCCCAGGCCATCGTCAAGGGTTGCAGTCATCATCAACGGAGGTATGTCCCACAGCCCCGGACAACTTGTTTTCTTTTTCCATTCACGCAAATCTCCGGCTGCTTTTTCAAGCCCTGACCTGGAAGGCAATCCTTTTGATTGCCATTTTCTTGACAGCTTCTCCAGTTTTTCCCGCAACTGTTTTCTGTAATCAGAAATCTAATTCACCCTATATTTTTTAGAATGTCGCATTCATCTTTTCGGAATGATTACAGATGCTAACACATCATGAATTGTAAAGGATGTATTTCCGCTAAAAAAAGATTTTGCAATTTCCTTTCTCAAAGTGTCGTAATCCTCAAGATTGTTATTCTTATGTTTTAAGCTCCCAAACTCATGACGCGACATGAACATTGCATAGGCGTATTCGATAAATGAATTGTCAAAACCTGCCTGTTGAATGGATGTCCTTATCTCTTCTTCTGAATATCGTTTGTGTCTTCCGTATTTTTGTTTCAGAAATAACGGCAGTTGCCTTACGTATGACTTAAGCGTGGTTTTTTTTTTGATCCAATTAAACAATTTAATCATCCTTTCGATAATACGACATATTTTCTGGTTATGGGATTAACGGTCAACAGGGTTTAGGAAGATAACATGGTTTGCATATCTCCCATATCCATACTATCAAATTGTATCATGAATCTGATGAGTTCATAACCGTCATCATCATCGGCATTGCTTTTCAATAACAACATCGTTTGAACAGCATCTTGACCTATACTTTGTAATTTTAGCAAAACGTCGAACAAACCCCGGTATTCCTCTGATTTTAGTTTGAACAACGATTTGCAATAACCCAAATATTCTTGGTAATCATTGAATCCGGTTAACTGGGTTTGAACCTGGGAAGTTCCGAATGAATTCGTTAATATTTCTTGTTTTTCGATCATTTTCCTGTCACCTAAAAATTTGAATTATTTCATAATTTCAAAGACAACCTAGTAGAAAAAAGCCTCTTCACGGAAAATGTTTACCGGCAAGACTTTTTCTTGATTCTATTTTTCTGATGGAGCAGAAGCGAATTTCGGAATATTTGTGAGAATAGAAGGGCTTGGAAAAGAATGGTCACAATATACGCGAAAAAAGGCCCGCATAGTGTTTTGGTTGATTTAGAAATTTTGGACTATATTCACTGACGTTAAAATAAGCAAGAAAAATATTTAAGAGGACTGTAAAATCGGGATGGGGTTGAATTTACGCGTTTTTTTTGTTTCAATAGCGGTTGCGTGGGAATTGGGATTCGTCCATAAATATATAAATTGATTTAATTTAAGTACTTGTGTTATAAGGATTGTTTTTAGGAATTGTAGGTAACCCCAAAACTTATAATTGATTAATCACCTGTT
>JASFGF010000187.1:0-5965 GCA_050123915.1 Desulfobacterales bacterium
GTTCTAAAAATGGTCCGGTTGTCACCGTTAGCTTTTGAATTGGCTCCAACGATGCGGTAAGATTCAGCCACAGGAATAGGCCGAAGGCAATTACAACATTAACGGCCGGTCCGGCCAACGCAACCCATAACTCCTGCAGCGGATTGGTTGGCAATCTCTCTAAACGGGCAATACCACCAATCGGGAGTAAAATGATGTCGCGTGTTCTAATACCATAACGTCTGGCTGTCAACGCATGGCCGTACTCGTGCAACACTACGCACAGGAAAACGGTAAGTATAAACGCAACACCCATGACGACAGCCGCAATGCTTTGTCCCTTTTGCCAGTGCATCAGCGCCACCCAACTGATGAGCAATAAAAACGTAACGTGCATGTACACATCAATTCCTGCAAAACGACCTATTTTAATTGACCATTTCATATTTAAGAACCCTCTTTTTATCTATGTTAACATGTTTATTAATAATATTGTTATCCACGGCGACTCATGAATTTCGGTGTTTAGCCGCCGTGTTGGAAGTTTATCAACCTACAATAATATAAAACAATTTTAGGGCGTTTAAATGGGAGAGGTATGGTAAGATTTTAACAGGTAAAAACTATCGATATATTGAAAATACTGAATCTAAGTCTTAAATCATTCAAATTAAGATATGAAATCAAACGATAGCTTGTGTATCGGTATAACTATCAAAGCCTTTTTGTAAAAAAGCCGGTAATGATGTATTGAAGTATTGTTATTTATTAGCTATAATTTTCATTCTGAAACATTATCTTATAAATCGGTTGCAAAAGGTTTATGGCTTATGGACATTTGGTTTGTCGTTATGGAACTGGTAATGCTGCTGGGCGGTGCTTTCATGATGGGCGCCGTGGCCCAGCGCCTGGGGCAAAGTCCCATAATAGGATATCTTCTGACGGGGATTATCGTCGGCCCGCTGCTGTTTAACACGGCTCTTGTCAACCAGGTTTCGGAACTGGGGGTCGCGCTGCTGTTGTTTTCCATCGGTCTGGAATTCAGTTTCAAACAGCTAATGAAAATGGGGCGGATGGCATTCGGCGGGGGAACGCTGCAGTTGGTGTTGACCATTCTAACGGTTTCCCTCATAACAGTTAAAATGTTCGACCTACCCCGGGCGTTCACGCTGGGAGCCATCGTAGCGATGAGTTCTACCACCATGGTGTTGCGGCTGCTGGTGGACCGTGTGGAAATCGATTCGGTCAAAGGCAGGACATGCCTGGCCATTCTTCTGCTCCAGGACATAGCCATCGTACCTCTCGTGCTGATGGTCAGCTTCTTTACACCGGCTGCGTCAGAGATAAATATCGGTCTGCATATCCTCAAGGTGAGCCTGTCAGTTATCGGGTTGGCAGTTGTTTTCTACCTGTTGCTCTATCATTTGGTCCCGGCACTGCTGAGCGAGGCGAAACTCTTTGCCAATCGGGAGCTGACCGTACTGCTGAGTATCACTGTGGGTTTCGGCGCAGCTTGGGCCGCCCATAAACTACACATCTCCCCGGCACTGGGCGCTTTTGTTGCAGGCATGCTGCTGGGAGAATCCCCTTTTGCCACCCAGATCCGATCCGATATCGGCTCGATGCGCATTATTATGGTCACCCTCTTTTTTGCCTCGGTAGGCATGCAGGCCAAGCCCATATGGTTTATCAAACACTTGCACTGGGTAGCACTCATTTCGGTAATCGTTCTGATCCTGAAAACCGGGATCATTTATATTGTTGGCCGTTTATTCAGCCTGGAAAACCGACAAGCCCTTGCAACGGGCATTACTATGAGTCAGATTGGAGAGTTTTCATTTGTGCTGGCAGCCACTGCCCGCAGGGGCGGTGTGCTTCCAGCTGATATTGTTGACCTCATTGTGTCTGTGATCATTGTACTGATGCTGGTCACCCCATATCTGATTGCCAATGCCGATACTATAACCGAGCGGTTACTGACAATGATTTATAGAAAGAGGCCTTTGGCTGCAAGCATTTCTCCATCTGGGAAGGCCGAACCGGTCAGCCGAGTACTGGTGGTGGGATTGGGGCCGGCCGGACGTCAGGTGGTACAGACACTGTTGGCCCAGCACTTGGAACCCGTGATAATCGACGTTAATCCCAAAAGCCGCGATTATGCCCGTCAACAGAGCCTTCATCTTCATCTGGGGGATGCAGGTCAAGAAGAGATTTTGATACATGCGGATCTGCTTAACGTGTGCATGGTAGTGGTGACGGTTCCCGATCCCCATGCTGCTGTCAGGATCGTGGAAATCATTCGTCGGCTTAGACCCAATGTGCCCATTGCGGCTCGGTGTCGATATAACCGGCACGTCGCCGATCTCCAGGGAGCAGGCGCCGACATCGTCGTCGATGAAGAGGTCACAATGGGAAACATGTTAAGCCGACATATCATAGATTATCTAATGAATGGCTCGACCGCCGTGGTGGCCTGCCGTCTCGGTGGGAAGATATCAGAATTGATCACCGATAGGAGAACCTAGTCAGATCTTTATTTTTTAACTTTCGTCAACTTAAGGAGTTTGTCGAGGAAACTCTATGGGCATTTGGATTGTCTCTATTATTCTCATCTTCACTCTAATTCTTCTGATAACAGAGAAAGTTCCCATTGATCTCACCGCCATGGGCATCATGGTTTCGCTTATGGTCACAGGTATTTTGACACCATTGGAGGCGGTAGCCGGTCTTGCGAATCCAGCTGTTGTAACTGTGGGTGTAATGTTCCTTATTAGTCAAGGGATGATCCGAACCGGTGCTGTCGGCTTTGTTGGCGAGAAGTTAATTAACTATTCCAAAGGAAATGTCAATCTCGCTATGCTGATGATCTTGCTCATTGTGGCCATATCCTCTGCCTTTATTAATAATACGCCTGTTGTAGTTCTATTTATTCCTATAATTACCAGTCTTAGTTGTGAATTCGGCGTCAGTCCTTCAAAATTTCTCATACCAGTTTCTTATGCCTCCATTCTCGCCGGCACCTGCACACTTATTGGCACTTCTACCAATATTATCGTAAGTGACTTGAGCGCGATGTATGGTTATGGGGAACTCGGCATGTTCGAGTTGGCTGCACTGGGCGTGCCGATTGCTTTTTTAGGCATGGGGTTCCTATATTTTGCCGCTCCTCGATTTATGCCCGGTCATGTTGAACCTGTATGTGAAGTGGATAAGGAGCATAGACGTTATCTTACGGAACTCCTGGTCCCTGATAACAGCTCTCTTATAGGTAATGAACCCCAGCAAGCCCTTTCTCAAATTTCTCCTTATTTTGAAGTTTTTGAGGTCATACGCAACGAGCGCATTTTGTATCCCTGGCGTTATAAGATGAAAATTAGGGCCGGCGACTTGCTTTTAGTAAAAGGTTCTGCCAGCGATCTTTTAGATATGCTTAATGAGAAATCCGTCAATCTGCCTCACATAGAAAAAGATCTCAAGTTCACTCCAGGAGATTCTGAGTCACTAATTGTAGAACTTATCATTCCACCGCAGTCCTCATTACTGAGAGAAAGATTACTCGAGAGCAGCCTCCATGGAGAACACGAAACGCACATCATCGCTGTCAAGAGAAGAAATCTTCACTACACTGAACAGAAAATTCGTGAACTCCGACTAAGAGTGGGGGACATACTGCTGGTTCAGTGTCACCAAGACGAGTTAGAGCGACTCAGAAGAAATCCCGACTTTATCATTATTGAAGATGTTCATCATGAAATAGTTTTGAAGAAAAAAGCCCCGGTGGCAGCAATCATTTTTGCAGCGCTCATCGTTGCTGCCAGCACCGGTCTGGCGGATATTATGGTCTGTGCAGTTACGGGTGCTTTTCTTATGATTCTTACCGGCTGCCTACCACTACGAGATGGGTATAGAGCCTTACAAGGTGATGTCTTGCTACTTATTGTTGGCACCATTGCTCTGGGAACCGCCATGGAAAAAACAGGTACCGCCAAATTCTACGCCCATGAATTCATCGTGGTCCTCAGGAACTTGGGTCCCACGGCCATATTGAGCGGATTCCTTCTATTCACCAGTCTCAGTACTCAGCTGCTGAGCAACAACGCCACAGCAGTCCTTTTTATGCCCATTGCCGTCTCTATCGCCCTCGAACTGGGGGTAGATCCAAAACCTTTCATAATTTCAATCTGTTTTGGTGCCAGCGCCTGCTTTGCTTCTCCTATTGGCTACCAGACAAATCTTCTCGTTTATGGACCCGGTAACTACAGGTTCACTGACTATTTTAGGCTTGGGATTCCACTAAACCTGCTCATCTTGGTAATGGGTTCGGTCTTTATTCCTTTAATCTGGCCGTTTTAAAGCACTCAATCAATACCCATTGAAATGGTAACCTTTTTGGGATTTATTTTTCAGATATACATTCCATTACGAAACCCATTGAACTTCCTGAACTTCTAAAAATCAAAAAGGAATTTATGGAATAATCCTATTTAGACTGCTTTTTCAGTTTATCAAGGGTTTCGAGGTCACACACATCAAAACTTTGTCCACACCACCGCAAATCATCTCGCATTTATCTGGTGTACGCGATCTCCGTTACTTTAACTGTGCGCGGCATTCCGGGCATTTAAGATCCATTGCATCATTTTTATTATCGGAGTCAGTTTTCATATGGTTTTCTTATTATCCATATGTTTATTTAATTTGAATTATGCGACAACCGCCTCCAAGTTGAAATGTTCCGGAAATTCTATAACACCAAAAAATAGAATGCATTATTTCTTTTTGAAATAGAGTGCCTTAAAATCATTAACCAGTTCTTTTAATTTAGATACATTGGCTAAATCGGTCGTCTGTTTACATTTCATGCTGTAGATTAGCATCTGATGCAGTAATCCAAGTTTCTTTTCATAGTTTTCCGTGTCCAGCTTGATCCGCTGAGTCATGAAATATTGAGTTACAATCTCCTGAATTTCATCAGCATGACGCTCCTTATTTATAATCCAACGAACTAATTGGTTAGAATTATGATGTTCTTGCTTTTCTAGTCCTATGATTTGATTTATGGACTTTTCAACGGTAACAATATGCTCATTAATTAAGTTGATTCTCATCTCATCATCGTATATCCCACAAGGTATTTCACAATGAGCAAAAGCTTGAACGGAGAAAAGAAAAATAATGGAACAACCAACCAGAATTTGTAAAATAATCTTTTTCATAACAAAATCCTCCCCTAATTTTTTTTGATAAAATATCCTCTTCTATTTTTCTTAGTATCTCTCTATAGCCCAATTTAAACATAACGTCGCGGTTCAGTGGCGTTGCAGCAGAATCATCTCCTGAAGCGAATTGTTAGGCATTGTAAATTGTAATTCTGCGAATTATAATGTCAATACAATCATACAACTCTGTCGATATTTCCATTAAACGAGGGTTAACCTGTTTGACCAAAATTTGATAAAGAAAATTTGGAACCCGCCCCATAGTACCTGGTTTTTCAACACCAAATAAATCAAAGTAATTTCTAAGAAAAAACTTTACAATGCATTACATTAGTTTATTTTATGAGTATATAGGCAGTAAATCATAACTTGCAACAATGAGTTAACCGAAAGAGAGGACTAAAAAAACACGTGAAAGTATTTACGGTTGTAATTACCATTCTTATGGCTTTAATGATTTTTGACCACAAGGACACAATGCCCATGCTTAAGGATGAAATTCGGCAGAAAAATTTAGGATATTGAATTTTCTATTCAGATTGTTAACGTTGAAGGGGCAAGAGTTTCCTGAGAAACTTAAGGTAATAAGGGATATAGTGATGAAAAAGGTTTTGGTTACCGGAGCGACCGGATTTATCGGCATAGAAGTATCCAGGCAGCTGGCTGAACGTGACATACGCCCAAGACTGATGGTAAGGCGGCCCGTGCGTGGCCTTATGCTAAGAAATTTGGAAGCCGAGATCATGCAGGCAGATATACGCAGCCCC
>JASFGF010000188.1:0-5946 GCA_050123915.1 Desulfobacterales bacterium
TTTTGACAACTTCCTTTCGCTTTTGATTCATTGATGCCTCCTGTTTAGTTAGTGGTTTGTGAAATCGAGTCCCATTCTACCACTTCTCAACAGTTTGCATCATAGTTACTTGTATGTTTACACCGTGATATAATAAAAAGATAAGCAACGTGTGAGAGTCTGTTTGACAATCAGCTGTGGTGTAGCAGACCGATAGATACCCGGTTTTCAAAGACCGAATTGCAGCGAGGGTCGCTACACCGCCTTCCATCTAACCCGAACGGTTGCAGGGGCATTGAAGCCCGCATTTTGCAAGGCCGGGTACAGGAGGATTTTATGGAAACAAAAGTATTTGTTGGAGTTGATGTCTCCAAGGACAGTTTAGACGTTGCTATAGGTCTGGGAAAAGAAATCATAACATTTACCAATGATCAAAAGGGAGTCGATGCACTTATAAAAAAAGTCAGCCGTATAGTTCCGGAACTCATAGTTCTCGAGTCTACTGGTGGTTACGAGCGTTTGGCAACCAGTTCGCTTGTCGAAGCCAGACTGCCCGTAGTTATTGTCAACCCGAGACAGGTCCGCGATTTTGCAAAGTCTGCTGGTATTTTGGCCAAGACAGATGCCATCGATGCACGGGTAATTGCCCGTTTTGCCGCAGCGGTAAAGCCGGATATTCGTCAGCTCAAAGATCGCGAGACATCAGAATTGACGGCACTGGTTACACGTCGTCGCCAGATCGTGGAGATGATCGTCGCGGAAAACAATCGTCTCAAACTTGCGAACAAACGTAATGAAAAAGACATCAAAGATCATATCCGATGGCTCGAAAAACGCATTGATAAAATCGAATCGGATATTGGTAAAATGATCAAAAACAGCCCCATCTGGCGCTGCAAGGACGATATCTTGCAAAGCGTCCCGGGAATTGGGCCCACTACGTCGGCCGTCTTAATCTGCGATCTACCGGAGTTAGGTGTTTTGAGCTCGAAAAAGATTGCCATGTTAGCCGGTCTTGCTCCATTAAATTGCGATAGCGGAAAATACAAGGGGCGCCGCAGAATATGGGGAGGCCGTGCCTCGGTTCGTTCTGGTCTTTATATGGCGACACTGGCAGCGATCCGATGTAATCCGGCCATTAAGGGTTTCTACCAACGGCTGATTGCTGCCGGTAAATGTCATAAGGTTGCGGCCACCGCTTGCATGCGGAAGTTGTTGATAATCGTAAATGCGATGCTTCGAGACCAAACGCTCTGGGAGCAAAATTAAAATTTAACTCGAAACACGGTTGCTGCAATAAAGTCACACTATCAAGCACCTGAATTTTCTGTGATAACGTAATCCCTTATCACCAAACGATTGTTGTGGCGATTACTTCAATATCAGACAGGTTTTTGAGGCCTTAAAAATGTTAGCGAATTGCTTTCCAAAACAGTCGGCAAGAGAGCCTGTGAATTGCTGTCACACATCTTGCTGTGAAATCGTCAAGCGCGTGCAACATCATAGCGATCAGCATAACACGAAAGGATAAAGGCAATGACAGATTCGACCAACACCAAAACCCATGTCGTTCCGGCGATTGAAATCGCCATTAAAATCAGCGCGCTGGCCCTTCTGATCGGCTGGTGTTTCCTAATACTCAAACCATTTATCTCGCCAGTGGTTTGGGGCGTAATCATTGCCGTTTCGGTTTATCCGCTCTACAACCGGCTAACGGCGAAACTGGGTAATCGCCGCAAGCTGGCGGCAGCCACCATGACCATTGTGGCGCTGCTGATTATCATCTTACCCAGCGTTAAACTGGCGGGCTCCATGCTTGACGGTGTCAAAAACTTTAATGAGGGACTGCAAAGTGGTAGCGTCCAAGTTCCGTTACCACCGGCCGGTGTTAGAGATTGGCCGATTATCGGACCATCGGTTGAAAAGGTGTGGCGGGGGGCTTCCGTCAATCTAATGTCGACCCTGGACCACTATCGACCCCAGCTGAAATCATTCGGTAGTTGGTTGCTGGATAAGTCTCTGAAAACGGGTTTGGGTCTACTTCTGTTTGCCCTTTCGATCATTATCGCCGGCATCTTGTTGGTCAGTGCCGAAAGTGGCGGGAGGGTGGCCCGAGATCTGTTTATCCGTCTGGCCGGCAAGCGAGGTGCCGAATTTGCAGACGACGCTAAGATAACGGTGCGCAATGTGGTCAAGGGAATTCTGGGCGTAGCCATAATACAGGCTCTTCTATCCGGCATCGGTTTCGCCGTCGCCGGTGTACCCGCAGCCGGTCTGTGGGCCTTTTTGTGCCTGCTGCTGGCGATCGTACAGATTGGTATCGCTCCGATTGCCATTCCGATCATCATCTTCATGTTTTATAAGGCAAATACCTTGACGGCCGTCATCCTGACCGTCTGGCTGGTTCTGGTCATGTTGTCCGACAATGCCTTAAAGCCGATTCTCTTGGGTCGCGGTGCACCGGTGCCCATGCCAGTGATCTTTCTTGGTGCGATCGGAGGCTTTATGTCCATGGGGTTTCTGGGTCTGTTTGTCGGCGCCCTGATTTTGTCGGTGGGTTTCAAGCTATTTGAGACCTGGCTGACCGCTGGAGAAGAAGAAAAAGAGGCAAAATTTGAAAAGTGAATCGAATGGCATTGCTGTAATCAGCGCCTCTGATGAAAAACAATTTTCTCAAAAAGGAATAACCTGGGGTGGCGGGAATGGCGTTTTTACATACTTTTTCCAACCGTTCAAATGTCGGGAGGACCTGCGATATCTGCAATTAAGTCCAAATATCAAGGGCCTGATTTTTCTTTGATACCTCAATACCATATCACAAGTCATGTCTGAGTTATATTTTGGACAGAAACGCTGTCTTTGACAAATCCGACTTTTATAGGATAGTCTCAATGTATCTGCACTTCGGAAAATTTCCTCGAAAACATTATTCACAACGAGGTTTTTAATGGAACTTGACATCAAGCAAGATTGTGCTGGAGTGGACTGGAAGGCAGTATCGGAAACATTGAAACGTGTTGGAATGGCGTACTACGAACCTGATGTGCAAAGAAAAGCGTTTGAAGCCAGTCATACGACAGTGTTTGTCTATCATGCTGACCGATTGATCGGTTTTGGCCGAGCGATTTCTGACGATGCCTACCAAGCTGCAATCTATGATTGTGCGGTTCTCCCTGAATACCAAGGGAAGGGGATCGGAACGACAATCATGAAGAACATCTTGCCCCGGATCTCCCATTGTAATGTCATTCTATATGCGACACCAGGAAAAGAAGGGTTCTACCAAACTCTTGGATTCCGGAAGATGAAAACGGGCATGGCGCACTTTAAGAAAATCGAATCAATGAGAGAGCGTGGATTCACGGAATGAATAGCCGGATATCACTATTTAAGGCGCAAAAGATATTCTCAATTTATCAAAGGTTTGAAGACCGAAAGCTGAAACTCTATATGTTGTATCCACCTTAATTATTTCGATTGAGGAATATTGGTCGAATCCCATGTCATTTTTTTGATGTGAACTACTGAGCACCATTAAGAAACGTGCACTTTTTCACCATCCAAGAATCATGCATTTATACCTAAAAGTGTCAGTTTTTCAGTATAATTAATATAGGCATTCCTTGCATAATAAAACCTCCTTGACAACTTTTCACGAAGTGTACATATTCCTACTTTAAGCTTGAAAACTTGAAAGCTCAATTAGTGATGTTTTACATTTAGAAAAATACTTTAAAATTCAAAAGCATGGAACAATGATAGAAAATGAATCGAGTTCGCGAAATGATTTGCTTATAGAACTGGGTGAATTGCGCCGCCAAAAGACGGAAATGGAAGCGCTCAAAAAACGTTGCCAACAGGCGGAAGCCGCCTTGAAGGCGATTGAAGAGAGAAACAGGGTGCTTGGTGATAGTGCGCCGTTCGGCATCTTCACCACTGACTTCATAGGGCGCATCACCGGTCTGAATCGCAGAATACAAGAGATGCTCCCGTGGCCTGAAGGTCAACATCCTGAATCGATGAATATTTTTGAATTTCAGCCTTTGATGGATTCGGGAGTCAGTGATGACATACGCCACTGCTGGCAAACCAAACAATCAATTATTCGCGATTATTCTTGTATTAACGATAATGGAAATTGCCTGGAATTACGCTTTTACATAAGCCCTGTTGTAGATTCTACTGGTAACGTGTCGGATGTCATGGCGTTTGTGGAAAACTTTACCAACTTGAAGCTGGCCCAGACAGCCGCCGAGGAAAGCGAACAACGCTATCGCTTGTTATTTCAGTCATCACCAATAGCCATGATGGAAAGGGATGCCTCTGAACTCAGAGCCCATCTTGAAGAACTTCGTCAATCGGGTGTTACTAATTTAAGCCATTACTTGCGGCAACATCCCGAAGAAGTGCCACGTTGTATGTCACTTATTAAAACAGTTGATTGTAATGATGCTTTTTGTGAACTTTTGGAAGTGCAGGACAAGAACGTTTTTATGTCGGAATTTCCTCTAATAGCGCTGGGTAGCGAATTCCAACAGATGGCAGAGGAAATTATTTTGATGGTGGCTCAAGGCACTATTCGACGCGAGAGGGAACAAACGATTCAAACATTGAAAGGAAAACAGAAAAGTGTCCTTGTTCGAGCTTTGGTTATTGCAGGTCATGAAGATACTTTATCAAGAGTTGTAATTTCTATGGTGGATATTACCAAGCGCAAGGAAGCCGAAGAAGCCTTACGAGCCAGCGAGCAAAAATTTCGTGAGCAGTCTCTACGTGACAATTTAACCTCCCTTTATAATAGGCGTTTTCTTTACCAGTCCTTGACTGGTTTGATCGAAACCGCCCAAAACAATCAAACAAAGTTATCGCTTCTTTTCATGGACCTGGACAATTTCAAAAAAGTTGTGGATACTCACGGCCACTTAAATGGTAGCTATGCGATCCAGGAGGTCGCAGCCACCATACGTAATACCCTCGAATCACCGGCTTATGCGGTGGCCTACGCAGGTGACGAATTTGTCGTGGTACTGCCAGGCTTAGACCAACATCAAGCCGCAAAGAAAGCATCACAAATTCAATCTCAAATTAAAGAGACAGTCTATTTGCGCAGTAAAGGTAAAGCGGTACAGCTTCAAGCCAGCTGTGGGATAGCCACTTTTCCCGAACATGCTGTCGATACGGATTCGCTTTTAGCGGCATCTGATCAAGCCTTGTTCTCCATCAAGAAAATCGGCAAGGGTGTCATCGGTTATTATGAGAACATTGATCAATAATCTGGATGGAATGCGTCCGATGAAGAAATTTGCGTAGATGTGCTATTTCTCCATCGATTTTTCCTTCCGAGCCCATTGTTACTGTTCCAAAAAACTGAAGATAATCTCAATTTATCAAAGGCTTGAAGACCAAAAGTCGAACCACAATATATTGTATCCACATTATTTATTTCGATTTAGAAATATTGGTCGAATCTCACACCGTTTTTTTTGATTTGAACCACTGAAAACTACCAAAGAGTGTGCCATTTTATACCATTCAAGACTCATGAAAGATGATCCTCATCTTTTCCATCATTTTTTAAAAACAAAGATCAAAATGAGTTTGATGTTTTAAATGTTCAAACGTGCTGTTTAATGAGACACAAGTGTGTTATTTTTACTAATTTTGATACACACGTTTATTTATTTGGTTGTTTTCCTGAAGTATACTTGCCAGTTATGAAGTTGTACTATGATGGCATGGTTGTTGCTGTTAGAGAATGATATTGACTTGTCTCATCATTAATTTTTCTACATCATAAGGAGGTTCATATGAGGAAAATGAATTTTGTACTGTTTGTGGCTGCTATGTTATTGGCACTGGCGTGGATTGTCAATCCGGCGGTGGCTGCCAAGGCCAAGAAGCCCAATATCCTTGTCATATGGGGCGATGACGTCGGTATGTATAATATTAGTGCTTACCATCGCGGCA
>JASFGF010000189.1:0-5938 GCA_050123915.1 Desulfobacterales bacterium
CATTTGTAAGTTTCAGGCCGTGGCCTTTAAACTGGCAGACTGCGCCCTTGAAATTGAATGCGCTCGCAATCTCCTGTATAAGGCCTGCTGGTTGAAAGATCACCAACGGCCTTTTGAAAAGGAAGCCGCCATGGCCAAACTTTACTGTTCTGAACTTATGGGTCGGGTAGCGAACCATTCGGTCCAGATTCATGGCGGATATGGTTTGATGAAGGAATACAACGTGGAAAGATTTTACCGGGATCAAAAACTTCTCGATATCGGAGAAGGAACATCCGAGGTCCAGAGAATCGTCATTTCCCGGTATATCGGATGCTAGAATCGTTGATTGTTGATTAAAAATTGAGAGATTGATTGGCGATTAGAAACTTGAAATTCCGACGAGCGAACGACGAATAAACAAATGAAAACTGGTAAAGGATAATACAGATGGAAGACAAGGTTCTCTTGGTGGAAGAACGCGATGGCATTGTGATTCTGACACTAAACCGTGCCGAGGTAATGAATTCTTTTAATTTTGCATTGCTTCACGCTCTTAAAGAACAGATCGAAGCCCTTAAATTCAATAATAATATTCGTGTGATCATCATTACCGGATCCGGTCCAAAAGCCTTTTGTGCCGGGGCAGATTTAAAAGAAAGAACCACCTATGGTGAATCTCAGGTAAAAACGTTTATTTTTACCATCAGAAATCTTTTTACTTCCATTGAACACCTGAACAAGCCCGTGATTGCCGCCATAAACGGTGTCGCTTTGGGTGGTGGCACCGAGCTTGCCCTTGCCTGTGATATTCGAGTCGCATCCATGAATGCGTTAATGGGCCTTACAGAAACCCGTCTGGCCATCATTCCCGGAGCAGGCGGCACCCAGAGACTTCCGAGGTTGATCGGACGGGGAAAAGCAAAAGAACTCATCTTTACCGGACGTCGTGTCGATGCACAAGAAGCCTTCCAGATCGGACTTGTCAATCAAATATGCGAACAAGCATCGCTTCTTGATGAATGTCTCAAAATGGCTGCCATGATCTGTGAAGCCGGTCCCATTGCCATTGAACAAGCCAAGTATGCCATCAATTACGGCCTTGAAACCGATCTTCACACCGGCCTGGGCATTGAATCCAATGCTTACTGGGTCACCATCCCGACGGAGGATCGTCTCGAAGGTTTGGCCGCTTTTCAGGAAAAACGGAAGCCGGTATACAAAGGTAAATAGTGCCCATCCATAAATCTATATTAGGCACCAATTAAGTTTCCAATGCAGAAATTAACAATTTTTCGCAAGATCAAGGATGTCAAGGAATTACGCGGAGGTGTACAAGTGGTACACCGCACAAGTTATTCCGAAGATTGACGCGGAGATTGCGGAAAAGAGTCATTTCTGGATGGAAACTAAATAGAGGAACTCCGATGACCAGTGAAAATCGATCGTTCTGGGAAAATGAAGAAAAAAAACTGGATGAACGGGTTCACCAGGCCATGTGGCCTGGTGGAGAAAAAGCTGTAGATAGGCTGATAAAGCAGGGAAAACAGCCGGTCCGGGAACTTATCAAAAAACTCATTGATCCGGAAACCGAATTTTATGAACTCGGCGGTATCGCAGGGTTTGGAATGGACTATCCCGGGGTTATGGATGTCCCCTGCGGCGGGCTCGTAACGGGATTGGGAAAAATACACGGCAACTGGACCATGATTTTTGCCAATGACAGTCGTGTAAAAGCCGGCACCTATTTCCCGATTACATTAAAAAAACATATGAGAGCCCAAGCCATTGCCGAAAACTGTGGACTGAACTGTGTTTACATTGCAGATTCAGGCGGCGCTTTTCTCCCCATGCAGGCCGACGTTTTCCCTGACGATCAGCATTTTGGATCCATGTTTTATAATATGGCACGAATGTCGGCCATGGGGCTTAAGCAGATTACCATGAGCACCGGCGGCAATACGGCAGGCGGCGCCTACATTGTTTTTATGGCCTGTCAGTCGGTAATGATTGACAAGCTGGCTTACTCTTTTTTGGGCGGCCCCCCGCTGGTAAAAATGGCAACCGGTGAAGTTATCTCCGCTGAAGATCTGGGCGGAGCAAAAATACATACTCAGGTTTCCGGCGGGGCAGATTATTTTTGCACCGATCAGGATGGCGCCATTTCCCGCGTTCGAGAGATTCTCATGCTGGAACCTCCCCAGAAACTTCATCTCCACCGCTATGCCGAAACACCGCCACAAGTGTCAGAAGATGCCGTTTATGAGATCCTGCCGGCTTCTGTTCATCAGGGAATCAATGTTCATTCATTTCTTGAAGCCATTTCTGATGACAGTCTCTTTTCCGAGTATAAAAAGGACTATGCCCCGGGCCGGGGAAATAATATTGTGGCCGGCAAGATGCGCCTTAAAGGCATCACTGTGGGGGTCGTTGCAGCCAATGCTGTGGGTATCATATTTTTTGAAGCTGCATGTAAAGCCACGGAATGGATTGTCCGTTGCTGTCAGGAGAAAATCCCTTTGCTTTTTGTCCAGAGTTCGCCGGGATACATGGTGGGGTCGGAATCAGAACATATGGGGATCGGAAAATACGGCGCAGACATGGTAAGGGCGGTTTCATGTGCCCAGGTGCCCCGCATTCAGCTTGTCATCGGACCGGACAACGGCGCAGCCAATTACGGAATGTGCGGCAGGGCATATAGACCCCATTTTCTATTTTCCACCATGCGGGCAAGGACGTCTGTCATGAGTGGAAGAAGTGCTGCCGGTGTCCTGCTTTCCATTGAAGAGCGAAAACGGGCCAAACAGAATAATCCGATGACCGATTCGGAAAAAGAAGATTTCAGTCAACAATTGATCAAGAAATACGACTCAGAAGCACATCCGTTCTACTGTGGCGCTCGCCTGTTGAATGACAGGGTTCTAAAATTTTCTGAAATTCGCAACTGGCTTGCCATGGCATTTGAAGTCAGTCTATTGAAACCCATTGGTGAGCCTTCTTTTGGGAACTTTCGGTTTTAACAAGGAGAAAATATGGCACTTTTAAAATATCCGAAAAAGGTCGTTTTAGGAGATATAACCGTCAGAGACGGTTTCCAGCATGAAGAAAAATTTATTCCAACCGATGCAAAACTATGGTTGGCTGAAGAACTTATTCTTGCAGGATTCAAACGCCTGGAAGTCACCAATTTTGGCAACCCCAAGGTGATGCCTCAGTTTAAAGATGCCGATGAACTTTCAAAGCGCCTTTGTACCAGCAAGAAAGTGGGCCACCTAATAAAAGAGGTTGAAATCACCGCCATAACCATCCGGGAAAGGGCCGTGGAACGGACCATCCAGGCCCGCAAAGAAGGATATGGACCGGACCGAATTTTGTTTATGGTCTCCACCAGCGAATCCCACCATAGAACCAACTCCGGGCTCTCTCTGGATGAATACTGGAAGATGTGCGAAACATATATTCCAAAAGCCCATGAAGTGGGAATGAAAGTCTGCGGTACGGTGAGCACCATATGGGGATGTCCCATTGAAGGCCCGACGGAGTTAACAAAAGCCGTTGAATTTACACAACGATGGCTGGACATCGGGGCGGATGACATCGAACATGCCGATCATGACGGATCTGCACCGCCCAACAAAGTGTATGAATATTATTCCATGATCCTTGATGCCATACCGGATCCGTCAAAACACATTGCCCACTTTCATGTGACCCGGGGCTGGGGCCTTGCCAATGTGCTGGCTGCGCTTCAGGCTGGAATCACACATTTCGAATCGACCCTGGGTGGAACCGGCGGTCAGCCCGCCAACTTTATGGATGGCGTTCCGGTTCCCGGCACCGGAAAATATTATTATGAGGATCCGGGTATTGTGGGGCTTGTCTCCACCGAAGACATGGTGGTGATGATGGATGAAATGGGCATTGATACCGGCATCGATGTGGACCGGCTGCTCAACATCGGGCGTATGATGGAAAAGATTGTTGGCCGGCGGCTCCGCTCGGAATGTGTACATACCGGGAGAATACCTAAGGGGCTGACAGGACGAATATGATCCAAATTTCTCGTGAAGAAAATCAAAATCAAAGTAAAATAAAACGATAACAATAAATTTGATCTAAAAACAAATCATATTGAAAATTGCGTACCCAATTTATGAGAAAATAAGAATATTTTTGATTTTCTTCACCTGCGGCAAACCTGAGCAGCCCTTAAACTGTGGTATTCAGCCCTTGAAGTAATTTACTACATCTTCGAGCTGAAATGCCTTGTTTATGCCCAGCTCAGATTTGTGAGAATTTCGGGCAAATCAATCACTATTAATTTAATTTTAAAGGTCCCGTAAATAAAATAAGTGTCCATCCAGAAATGGTAGATTTAGGTTTCAGGCCAAGGTCGCAGCTATTTTGTAACCGTAGGCGTAGTAACGCTACGTCGAGGATTGCAAAATATCGAGAACAACGGCCTGAACCGAAAGAGGCCATTTCTGGATGGACACAAGTTAGGAGTGCAAAATGGAACGCAACCCAAAGACCCCCCACATCAATGTCGATTTTTTTGAAGATCTGACCGGTGATATTTCTGAAGCGACCTGCGAAGGCGTCGAAGAAATCGGCAAACGGATCAGAATACTCCGAGAACAAAAAGGGCTTTCTATAGAAGAGCTTTCAAACTTGACAGGATTTGACATAGAATTTCTGTCAAATATCGAAACCAATAAAGTACAGCCTCAACTCGGAACGGTGATCAAGCTTTCCAAGGCCCTTGACAGTGCGTTCAGCCGTCTGATTTCAGGAACAGGAGACAAACTCTACTCCATTACTCGAAAGAACGAACAAAAAATCGTCTCCCGGTCCACTTCTCAAAAAGGCCAAAAACAGGTTTATATCTATAAAAGCCTGGCCCCGGAAGTAAAGGGGCGACACATGGAGGCACTGATCGTTCAGCTTGAAGAAAACCCTGATAAAGAAGTTTCCGTGCATGACGGAGAAGAATTTATCTATGTGTTGGATGGCACTATTGTGCTGAATATCGGAGAGGATACATACGACCTTGAACCCGGAGACAGCGCCTACTATCTGTCCACTACCCCCCATCTGGTCGCTTCGAAAAAAGGGAAAGCGACGATATTGGCGGTGCTATATGAAGGATAGTTTCCACAAGATAAATTGAAAAGAACTGCCAGGAAAGGAGAAATGTTGGACCTAAGTAACGTCAATTCCATAGAAGACCTGGATCACGAACACACCGCAAAATTTGTACTTGACATGTTCCATCGCATCATCGTCCATTATGCCTTATGGTTCAATGAAGTCAAACATCAGATGGGAATGGAAAAAGCCCTCGATATTCTTCAAACTGCATCCAAAAGAGGTTATGATATTCAAATGAAACGGCTTTCAAAAGTGTTGGGATTTGAAATGAAGGATAACATTCCTTTGCCGCTATTGAACATGTCGAAAGAATCTTTGATGACACTCATGGATAGTGTGGCCGCAAACTGGGTGGTCAATGACGGGGTGTGGTTTCAGGCTGTGGAATTTACCAGGGGTATGAACGATGCCAAACGATGTAATGATTCATGCTGGGCTCAATTTTCCCCTTTTGAAGCCCGGGCCATAAAGAATTTTTTAAACCTTCCTGAAAAATCGGGGCTCGAAGGTTTAAAAAAGGCCCTCAATTTTCGTGTTCAAACTCGTGTCAACACCCATTCCATAGTCGATGAAGATTCTGACAGTTTTATCTATCAAATGAATGAATGTCGGGTTCAATCGGCAAGAAAACGCAAAGGGCTTGACGATTATCCGTGTAAGTCCGGAGGACTTGTGGAGTATACCTATTTCGCAGAATCCATAGATTCGAGAATTGGCACCGAGTGTATCGGCTGTCCGCCGGATGATCATCCCGATGAATGGTATTGCGCATGGCGCTTTAGGATTAAAAACTCGGATAAATAACGTA
>JASFGF010000190.1:0-5930 GCA_050123915.1 Desulfobacterales bacterium
ACTACAATTCGATCTTACACCTCAGAATTTAGGTTTAAACAGAATCTGACACTATCCATATATCCATTAGATATCCGCATTTTGCTCTTTTTCAGATATATCTTTGGAACACAAGTATTTTAACATTGTCGGATTTCTGCTCTTTTGCAGTTAAACCTCACGAGAAGGATTAGGAGTTCATCTCTCTTAAATTCATTTCAGCCCCGCCTTTTGCAGAGCTTCAATAACTCGGTTTTGATCATCTTGATTCTTATATTTGATTTTCTTTGCATATTCCTCAAGGGAAAACTTGGGATTTAATCTAAGCACCTCAGCGGCTTGAATCTGAGCTTCCTCATCCCGTCCCGAAAAGCTATAGACTGAAGCCATCATTATACGGGCAAATATATCATCAGGTTGTTGATGGACTGCTTTTTCACACCATTTTGTTGCTTCATCGTATTGCCCGGTCCTGGCATAAGCATATCCTAAACTCCACAAGTACATATTCGGCGGAATGGGATCAAGGCGTATCGCTTTCTTATATTCCGAAATGGATTCCTCCCACCTGCCAACAAAAATAAATACCTTACCCAGTCTATAATGCAAATCAGCTGAGCTGGGATCAAGGGCTACAGCCTTCTCTACTTGGGCAATGGCCTCGTCATGCTGTCCTGTCATTGTAAATAGGTAGCCTAAAAGGGCGTAAGCTTCAGCAAGAGAGTTATCCAAGGCAATAGCTTTTTTCGCTAATTCTCTAGACTTCGCTATAGAATCCTTGGGAGATTTGTTGGATGAAAGCCATACGTCCACCATATGGGCTCTACCTAGAATATAGTATGCCCAAGCGTAGTTTGGGTCTAAGGCAATGGCTTCCTCTGCCAATTGTTTTGCCAAGGCATTACTTTCTGGATTTAACTCTTGAATATAATTTCTTGCCTGCAAGTACTTTAGATAGGCCCCAAGATTGTTTGTGCCTTTTGCAGCAGATCGGACTTCCTCCCCCTCTGTCAGTTTGATCTGCATGGCCGTTATGATATTTTTCGTGATGTCATCTTGAAGGGCAAATATGTCTTTTAACTCACGGTCATATCGTTCGGACCATAAATGGTTTCCTGTTGTTGCATCGACAAGCTGGGCCGTAATCCGAAGCTGATCTCCTGCCTTCTGAACGCTACCCTCCAATACATATCGAACGCCCAGTTCTCTGCTCACCTGTTGTACCTTCACAGGTTTACCTTTGTAAGTGAATGTCGAGTTCCGGGCAATCACAAACATTTTCGGAATTTTTGAAAGGGAGGAAATGATGGTTTCGCTGATCCCATCAGAAAGATACTCTTGATCAGGATCTCCACTCAGATTATCGAAAGGAAGCACAGCAATGGAAGGTTTATCAGGAAGTGGGAGTGGTGGTGATTCAGGTAAGCCCGCTTTGCGAAGCGATTCGAGAGCCCGTTTAATCTCGGCTGGGTCTTTATAGGCAAAGAACTTCGACTTTGCATATCCTTCTATCGAGGCCTTTGGTTTTCGCTTGAGAAGTTCTTCAACTGCTCTATTGGCATCTTCCTCCCGGCCTGCCTCAGCATAGGTAAAAGCGAGCATGAGATAAGGAAGCTCCGAACGGGGATTTGCCCGCTCACGCCAACTCTCAAGGGCATCTATCGCTTCCTTATATTGTCCTGTTAATCGGTAGGCATGACCCAAGACGGGCAAATACCAATCCGGGTAATAAGGGCTGAGTCGCATGGCCTTTTTGACCAGTTCGATGGCTCCCCGTGGCCTTCCGGAGTAATAAAATGGCAATGCTATCATCACATTAACATCAGCAAAATTCGGTGCAAGTTCAAGTGCCTTTTCACCATAAACAACCGCTTTTTCATGTTGTCTTCTTGCCATATAGACCAAACTCAACGTAGCGTAAGCCGTAGCATCGGAGTCATTAAAAGTTAAGGTTTTCTTCGCCAGTTCTTCTGCAAGCTTGAGGGACTCCGCCGGGCTGTCGGTCCAGCCAAAACGCGCGTCGCGATAGTGCATCCGTCCAATTTCTTGCCATGCATAGGCAAAATTAGGATCAATCTCTACGGCTTTTTCAAAAAGCTTCCGTGCCTGAGCGTTATCCTCTTTTGTGAACCTCCGGCCTATTTCCAAACCACGCAGGAAATATTCATAAGCCTTTGGGTTGTCAGTTTTTCCACGTCGAATTCGGGCTTGTTCTCCTTCAGTTAGCTTCACTTCTAATGCCGTTGCAACACGGTCAGTAATGTCATCCTGTAAAGCGAAGATTTCGCCAATTTTGCGATCATACTTTTCTGCCCACAGGTGATGCCCTTTTAACGCATCATTGAGTTGTGCTGTGATCCTAACTTGATCTCCAGACCTCTGAACACTGCCTTCGAGCACATAACGAACACCAAGCTCCTGAGCCACCTGTTGCACTTTTACGGGCTTTCCTTTGTAGGTAAAGGTCGAGTTGCGGGCAATCACGAACAGATTTGATACGTTAGAAAGCGCTGTGATGATGCTCTCCGTAATCCCGTCGCTAAAATAGTCCTGCTGTGAATCACCACTCAGGTTGTCAAAGGGCAGGACCGCGATGGAGGGCTTGTCAGGGAGAGGGAATGCCATCTTTTCAATAGAGGCGGGTTCAATCGTGGGACGACGTATATAGAGGTTCCAAATCGCCAAAGAACAAGCCGCAATTGCAAGAACAACTAAGGTAGCTGTTGCTGTTCGTGGCCATGAAGGCTTTGGAGTTTTTTCTCCTATCACCTTGCCTGCATGTTCTGGTTCCATTAGAACTTTATAGACGCGGACAGGTTCAGAAATATTCTTTACATCGTGCGCCCCAATATATTCATACCCCAAATTCGTTAGCTTTTTCTTAACTTGATCATAAACGCTTCTGGATATGCACACACCGTTTGGTTCAGCCAGTCCTTCTATTCGTGCGGAAACGTTAACACCATCTCCATAAATTCTATCATCTTCCTGAATGATTTCACCCAAGTTGATACCGATACGAAACTCCATCTTTCGACTATCAGGAAGGTCTGCATTTTTCTCTTTTAATGTTTCCTGAATTTCAACTGAGCTTTTTACCACGTTGACCGCACTGGAAAACTCAGCCAGAATGTTATCACCAGGCGAATCCACAACACGCCCTTTGTATTTAGAAATTATGCCGAAGATTAATTCACGGTAAGCTGTGATGGTCTTTACAGTGTACTCTTCATCCTCACCCATTAAACGGCTGTAACCTTTGACATCAGCACTGAATATAGCCCTTAGTTTTCTATCTAAGCTGGTCTCAGTCATGGGGTCACCTCTCTAATGGTTTAGCTAAAGAAGAGACATGAAAGTTGGAATTGCAGATTCAGGAAGAATAGGTCAGCTAATATTGATTTATAATATATAAGATATGAAGGGTCAATATTTTAATTTAATTACAACTGGTTAAAATATATAGATATATAGCAAATTAATTGTTTGAAGGTTTAATCTCTGGCCATGATCGGAAACCCATTAAATTGACAGATATCAAATTCGAACTGTAAATATCAAGCAAGGATCATTTTTTAGATATCGGCATATAATGGGGACATCCATTGGTTTATTGGATTCCATTAACGGGCTCAATATCCTGTATTTTAATTAAAACAACAATCCAATGGATGTTCCCAATATCCCGGACTAGTTTGCTGATATTAAAATTTTGTCCTCAAAATATGGCGGTTGAAGATTCTTCCGGGCTGATTTTGGAAATTACGGTTACTGACAATTCGTAGTACAGCCCATTTTGCCGCCTTCGCTCCAGCCGCTGCCGGCTTTGTTGCACGTATTTCTGGCCGGAAAGCTCACGGCCGTGCTCTTTTTAACATCAACACCGTTGCCACAGGCGCGGTTGTCAAAAATAACGGCATTCTGCCCCTGTACGTCGATGCCTGTTCCAAAGCCGCTGACCGTACATCCTCTTAGAACGACGTTCGAGCCGGTTACCAAAATACCGATACCCCCCCGGCCGGATCCAACCAGCTGGCTGCCGCGGCAGTCAAGCGTGACGCCGTTGCCGGTGACACGAATAGCACCATCCCTGCCCGGATCACGAAGGTTGAAGCTGCCCGCACACAATTGGGTGTCGCGGGTGATCGTTAAGTTGTCTTTTGGCGGAACACATTCCTGGCACTGGTAGCATCCGTCATAAGGGTCAGTATTGCCGTCGTCACACCTTTCACCTTCAGAAACATCCAGTACGCCATCACCACAATAGGCTCGTTTACAATTGCTCCGGCAGGCTCCGGGGATTTTATCACTGTTTCCGGCGCCATCGTCACATTCTTCACCGCTGTCAGTGACATAGTCTCCACATTCCGCCCGTGTGCAGTTGGTACGACAGGCATCCGGCCTGGTATCCGAGTTGTTCACCCCGTCGTCACACTCTTCCATTCCTTCTTTTTTGCCGTTTCCGCAGCGCGGTTGATGATAGAGCCGTCCGCTTTGGCATCGAAATTCAGTTGGGTAGTAGTCAGAAGCGCGGTCTGTTTTTTGCTCACCCTTGCTGCGACCGATGCCGCCCATAAAGAGAATGCGGCCGCTGCTGTTTGGATGTTTTGCGCACACTTTGTCCAGCAATTTATCCCGGTTGGCGGCACGGGCGGCCTGTTGCGCAGCCGCTTTGCAGGCCCGCTCCCGCGCCTTGACCGGACTGGGCACCGTCCCCTTGCTCGTGCCCGTGGCGTTATAATTAAAGGGCTCCGTATGTGTGTACTTTTTGCCATTGATCTCATATTGGATCATTTCGGCCCCTTTGCAGCCGCGTGTTAATGTTTTACAAAAACCGATATCGGGTAATCCTGCCAGCAATAGAATGAGGAGAGAGATAAAAAGGTTTACAAAAAGAAACTTCCGCTTGACGTGCTTCGAATCATTTGGTTCGGTCATTGCTTTCCTCCGATACATTAAAAATAGTTTCTGGAACAGACAAACAATCTTTTAACTTATCTTCAATTATTCGGTAATACATGTTTCTTTAACGCTATGCATCAGACGATTCGGAAGCCGTACTTTGCGAGGGTTTCGACGTCGCTTCTGCATGCATTTGTTAGCTGCTAGGGTTTCTTTCGTTTCAACCAGAAATCGAATGAACGCCCCGGGATGAAGATATCAATACCGACCGAGGGTTCCTTCAAGGGGTTCGCCACAACATGCGGTTCATCTCCCGGTATATACACGGCGTCGTTCTCGGAAAGTTCTTGCTCATCGTCATCCGTTGTGATGGTCAGTTTACCCTTTAGCACGATAAGAACCTGTGCATTCGGATGTTCGTGTCGAGGCGAGGCATGGCCGGCGGGTTTGACGAAGTGCTCTATGGAGATGTCCTCCTGACTGCATAAGCTCACGCGTCTCCAGTCTTTTTCCGGTTCGTAGCTTTCGGCATTATCAAAGCGGATCACTTCCATCTGATGTGTTCCTTTCTGTGACGAACTAATAAGTGATTGGAAATAATTTTTGCATATTAGATGTTAGAATGAATTAACAGATACATTTAAGATATACGAACACCCAAAAATCATAGTAAATTCATGGTTAAGCTCTTTAAAGCTGGTAGTTAAGATGATCCAGATATTCCTTAAAAAATGTCATTAAATCTTCCACTGTCCCGATTCTCTGTCTGATCTCCTCGACAGAATAATGAGTGCTAACATATCTGGCGCAAGCCTCAATTAGAAATTCCATCTCTTCTTTATCATCAGTTATGGAATCCAAAGTCATGAGTGTCTTGAAAGCATTCTTGATCTCATTTAGCATTTTATATTCAGCCATAGTACCCTCTCTTGTTCTTTTATACAATTTTTTATCATTCAAATATAAATAAAAACAAAAAGGGTAAACTCTGTCAAATGTATTTATCCTTAATAAAAAACGATATCAAAAATATAAAATTTCTGATAGTT
>JASFGF010000191.1:0-5918 GCA_050123915.1 Desulfobacterales bacterium
GGACAACCCGTAAATTCATCATCCTATTTTGAATATGTCTTCATTAACTCTCTTATTTTCTTAACGTATTTGTCTCCGTCAGGCGTATTTGTGATATAGTCGTTGATGACCGGTTCAACCGCTTTTCGCCATCTGGCACTTTCTTCGTCAGACAGTGATATGATCTCGTTGCCAAGACTTAGTGTGTATTTTCTGCCTTCTTGATCAGTGCTGTCCCATACATTACCGTGAACATCAGTATATTTATCGCTCACCTCATCGAAAATCTTTTTTATATCGGCTGGAAGTGAATTCCACTTATCCAGATTCATAACAACAAAGAAGGTGGTGGTATAGCCGATACTGTAACATTCAGTTGTATATTTGATGACTTCGGCCTGTTTCCATCCCTTCAAAACCTCCATGGGGCCAAATGTCCCTTCAACAACTCCCTTTTTAAGGGCTTCATAGGTGCCGCCCTGGGGCATGGCTACGGGAACCCCGCCGAGTGCCTTTACAATTTTAGCGCTCAGTCCGGTGGCCCTGATTTTCATGCCTTTTAGATCTTCGAGTTTTTTGACCGGTTTCTTGGTATGCAAAAGGCCCGGACCATGCGCATGGAGATAAAGCACTTTTACATCACTTAATTCTTTGGGTTTAAACGCTATTGCAAACTCCTGGGCCACCCTGCTGGCGACTTTCCCATCGGCATAACCCATGGGAAGGTCAACAGCGGCCATGACCGGAAAACGTCCACGGGTGTACGCAAACAGGCTGAAACCCAAATCCGATATTCCCTTGACGGTGCCACTATAGCATTGAGGTGCTTTTGTAAGGGTTCCACCTGGGAAAACACTAATCTGAACCTTATTATCTGTTCGTTTTTCAATCTCTTTTGCCCAGGCCATTGCAGCTTTTGTTTGCCCATGGGTCGGCGGGAAAAAAATACTGAAAGTCAGTTTGGTTGGCTTTGCTCCTGCGCTGAGCGCGCTCGTCGCTGTCAACGTTATTCCAAGAACAACGCCCCAGAAAAAAATAGAGATTCTTCTGATCATCACAGTTTCCTCCTTTTTAAGTGGTAAGTTGGATGGTAAATCAAAAAATTAATAATGAAATATCTTACAAATTATTGAAATCCGATATAATAAAATGAGGAATAAGACAATAGATAATTTGATTTCTCAGAACCAACGGTTTTTCTGTTCGATGCAGTATATCTTTATCAAAATCAAATGACGAGACTTCTTGACATTATGATTTTATTAGATTAATAAAACGTGTCGTTTCGTTATGAATCATTCCTTTAGCGTTTAGCTTTTTTGTATTTAACAACTAATACCGCGAAAAATAATTTCTAAGCATTCATTAACACATTAAAAATAAAAACAATGGACGCCGAATATCTAAAAGGTTTGTATCAAAATTTTTAACTTTTGGTGAAAGGAGATTGAAAATGGCAGCAAAACTAATTAAGGGAACTGAGATTCGTGAACAGATTCTCGAAGAGATTACAGCAGAGGTAGCGGAGATTAAAGAGAAACACGGCGTTGTGCCTGGCCTTGTAACCATTTTGGTGGGTGAAAATCCCGCTTCCATCTCATACGTGACGCTAAAAATTAAAACAGCCCACCGCGTCGGTTTTCATGAGATACAAGACAGCCAACCCGAAGATCTTTCCGAAGAAGCACTTTTAGGCTTAATTGACAAATATAACAACGACGATACCATCAACGGCATTCTTGTCCAACTGCCCCTGCCCAAGCATGTTGATGAAAAAAAGGTATTAAACGCCATAGATCCTGACAAAGATGTGGATGGTTTTCATCCGGTCAACGTGGGACGACTCATGATTGGTGGCGGTGAGCTTAAATTTCCGCCCTGTACCCCTGCCGGTATACAGGAGATGATCGTTCGCGCCGGTGTTGAAACAAAGGGCGCTGAAGTTGTGGTGGTTGGTCGTTCAAATATTGTGGGCAAACCCATTGCCAATATGATGCTCCAGAAGGGTGTCGGTGCCAATTCAACCGTAACCATCGTTCACACAGGCACAAAAGATCTGGCGTCACATTGTAAGCGTGCAGACATTCTGATCGTGGCTGCCGGGGTCCCGGGCCTGGTAAAACCCGAATGGATCAAGCCGGGTTCTTGCGTAATTGATGTTGGTGTCAACAGGGTCGGGGAAAAGATTAGCGAGAAGACCGGAAAAAAGATCGCGATTTTAAGTGGTGATGTCGACTTTGATGCTGCCAAGGAAATTGCCGGCTGGATCACTCCGGTGCCAGGAGGTGTTGGCCCCATGACCATTACCATGCTGATGAAAAATACACTGAAGTCCCTTAAATTTAAACTTGGAATCGCTTAATCCTATCATCCGGAATAACGGGGAAAGACGCTCTTTCCCCGTTATTCTATAACCATCTCTTTTCTTAAGTGTTAACCGTATATTCTCTTACCTTATTTAACCGGGGTGCGGCCTATTTATCTGGTGTCAGGCTCAAATTGTATAGTCCAATGAAACGGAGCCTATCGGACGGCCGGTATCATCATCTATAGCCATATAAACAGAAACGACGATGATTGCTGACAGTCTAAATATGTTTAAAAATATCAACCCCCTATGTGGAAAGGTCGAACTTAAACATAAGAATATTAATGAGGCGTTTTCAATATTTACTAATGCTTTTAGCCAAAAGGCCGATAATTTAAAAGTTGTTGTTGCGTTGCATTTTGCCCATTATAATTTTATTCATAATAACCAGAAAGCTCAGGACGACACCAGCAACAGAAGCAAGGGTTGATAAAAAGATGTGATGTGGTCTATTTAGGAATTTGCTTGTATTGGCAAGTTGGGACACTACCAAATCGTTCTGGTTATTGACAAACCTAATTTCTTTATGATAGAATACATGAAATTTTTTGAACGATGAAACTCTCCTAAAAAGTCAGTCGATTGATTTTTTATGAGAGTGTTTTATATAGGGCGTTTTGCGCTTGGTGATCCGGTAAGATATATTAATTTTAACCTGTTTAAATTAATAGCTTTTATTGTGGATTGGTGTTTTTCTAACCCGTTGAAAGTATTATGGACGAGAAAATTTCTTTTTACATTTTAAATTATACGGGCAAGACCGTCAAACAGTTGGCTGTTTCCAGACGCCATTTATGGATTATCGGCGGTTTCTTAGCATTTTTTTTGTTTATGACCACAGCCATCTTGGTCGATTATTTTAACCTTAAGATTACATTCAACAAACAGGAAGTTCAAGATACCATTGCCAAACAATCTGACGAGATTCTCAATCAGCGGAAGCAGATTCAAAAATTTGCAGATCAGATCAATTCATTGAAATCAAGTCTTGTTAAATTAAATACTTTTGAACAAAAAATACGTGTTATTGCCAACATAGAAAAATCCTCTGAAGAAGACAGCCTTTTCGGTGTCGGTGGTTCCATTCCTGAAGATCTTGACTCACAGCTTCCCTTAACCGAGAAACATAACAGCCTGCTGCGTGAAATGCATGAACAGACCCGAGAACTGACGTTAGCTTCAGTCAGTCAGGAAAAAGTGTTTGAATCTTTATATGAAGGTCTTAAAAGCCAACGCAATTTGTTGTCTTCTACACCGTCCATTCGCCCAACAGAAGGATGGTTATCTTCGGGATTCGGATATCGCGTGTCACCGTTTACCGGTTTACGTGAATTTCACAAAGGCCTTGACATTGCAGGCCATAAGGGAACCGAGATTATTGCGACCGCAGACGGGGTTGTAACGTTTGTCGGGCGTAATGGTTCCTATGGCAAAATGATGAAAATCGATCATGGGCACGGGATGATCACCCGTTACGGGCATATTCAAAAGGCTTTAAAAAAGCGGGGAGAGGCGGTCAAAAGAGGTGATGTTATCGCATTGATGGGCAATTCAGGACGCAGTACCGGACCTCATCTCCATTACGAAGTTTTATTAAACGGTCTTCCCGTGAATCCCCAAAAATACATTCTAAACTAGATCGTTTGTGAGTCCTCAAATTTTCTTTTCACCTGTCTTTTCTTTCTCACCGAAAAAATATTCTTTATAAATTATCTCAACAGTATTTTGCAAAATATATTGATTGATGATATATTGGCCAAAAATTTGCATACAACCTAAAATATACGGATGACAACCCAGCCGTTCTTGTGGCATGTCAATTTGAATAAGACATACCCCCGTGATTACCTACAAACAGCCTATTTGAAAGGGATATACTATTAAATGGTTACGAACTTATTAACAAAAGTTTTTGGAAGCAAAAATGAACGGGAATTAAAAAAGATTAACCCCATCGTTGAACAGATTAATGCCCTCGAACCCCAAATGCAATCCATGAGTGATGACGCGTTGAAAGCTCAGACTTCTTTATTAAAAGAGCGTCTGAACAACGGTGACTCCCTTGATGATATTCTTCCGGAAGCCTTTGCGACAGTAAGAGAAGCGTCAATTCGTACCCTCAAAATGCGGCATTTCGATGTTCAGCTTATCGGCGGAATTGTTCTCCATCAGGGGAAGATTGCTGAAATGAAGACTGGTGAAGGTAAGACGCTGGCGGCAACTCTACCGGCTTACCTGAATGCGCTTTCGGGAAAGGGAGTGCATATTGTAACGGTGAATGACTACCTGGCAAGACGTGACACAGAATGGATGGGGCATATTTATAAATTTCTGGGGCTTTCCGTGGGTTGCATATTGCACGGCCTTGATGATGATGAACGCAACGCCGCATACAGTTCGGACATTACTTACGGCACAAACAATGAGTTCGGTTTTGACTATTTAAGAGACAATATGAAGTTTGACATAGATACCGTCGTTCAAAAAGAACTCAATTTTGCAATTGTTGATGAAGTTGACAGTATTTTGATTGACGAAGCCCGAACACCGTTGATCATATCCGGACCGGCCGAAAAATCGACGGAACTGTACCATGTGGTCAACGGTATCATTCCACGTCTTGTTTCTGAACGTGATTTTACCGTGGATGAAAAAGCCCGATCAGCCGTGATGACCGAAGAAGGGATAGCGAAAGCGGAACAATTACTCAAGGTTGATAACCTGTACGATCCAAAATATATCGAAATCCTTCACCACGTTAACCAGGCACTTAAAGCACATACCCTCTTCAAACGAGACGTTGATTATATTGTGAAAAATGGAGAAGTGATCATTGTAGATGAATTTACCGGCCGTCTGATGCCCGGCCGTCGATACAGTGAAGGATTGCACCAGGCACTTGAAGCCAAAGAAAACGTAAAAATCGAAAATGAGAACCAGACACTGGCATCGGTTACGTTTCAGAACTATTTCAGAATGTACGACAAACTCGCCGGGATGACAGGGACCGCAGATACGGAAGCCGCCGAATTTAAAAAAATATATGATCTTGACGTTATGGTTATTCCCACAAACCAGCCCATGATTCGAAACGATAATCCGGACGTAATTTATAAAACCCGCAAAGAAAAGTTTGATGCAGCAATCAACGAAATCGTTGAACTGAATAAAAGGGGACAGCCTGTTCTGGTAGGAACAATTTCAATAGATGTTTCAGAAAATTTTTCAATAAAATTGAAAAAAAGAGGAATTAAACATTCGGTATTGAATGCAAAAAATCATGAAAAAGAGGCGGAGATTATTTCGCTCGCTGGACAGAAAGGCGCGGTGACCATATCGACAAATATGGCCGGTCGTGGGACGGACATTGTTTTGGGCGAGGGCGTTACCGAACTGGGCGGGCTCCATATTCTCGGAACCGAAAGACATGAAAGCCGGCGAATTGATAATCAGCTCAGGGGGCGTTCAGGGAGACAAGGAGATCCGGGATCGTCGCGTTTTTACCTTGCTTTGGAGGATGATCTCTTGCGGATATTCGGTGGAGAACGAATCACCGGAATTATGGAAAAAC
>JASFGF010000192.1:0-5902 GCA_050123915.1 Desulfobacterales bacterium
GAAGCCACTTATTAAGTGCCATCTCAAACTACCTTATTAAGTATAACCATAAAAGCGCTTGGTCGTCACGTGATCTTTTGTTTGAGTGTTGAAGTTGAGTGGCATTCTCTTTCGTAAATACTTTATCAACGTATGTTTTTAATGTTATAATTAAGCATAATTAAGCATTAATCGTGCCAAGTTGTTAAAACACTTATATTTTCTATAATAACAAATGGTTATATGTGTCAGGAAACATTGACACTGCCAAACATTATGAAAAATATTTCCAGTTTTTTATGAAATTCTTTTCACAATTTCTCTTTTCGGAACCATGCGAATGAATGTTTATTTATATTTCTATATCGGATACAAATTATATTTCCATTACAGAAATTAGAAATTTTTCTTAAGGTCACGTCGAGGATTTAGGACTTTGAAGGGGAAAATCAGGGAATTACGCTGAGGCGGACAAAAAAAATATTTCAACCTGTTAATTATTGCCCATCTATAAAAGGTCTTTTTGCCCAAGCTCTGCGCCTGCCCTGTAAAATGCCTGCCCAGTTAAATCTGCATTTAATATTTAACCGGGGCGGAGCCTATTTCTCTGGGGTTTTGCTCAACAAATAATCCACGGAATATCAATTATATGCCAGCTTGTCCCGATTGATTTTCCTTAGGGGTGGTTATTTTATAGCATATTCCTCCTGGGTGTAGGCCCTACGGGTCGAAGGCTTGATCTTGAACAAAACCCTCATTTCTGGATGAACATTATCTATAAGGTCTTTTCGAAATATTGGGGTCTAAAACTTGAGTTACTGACCAATACACATTGTAAAGCAACGTCTTTTAGGGGATGGTTTAGGTCGAAATTGCATGCTTTTTGCTGCCGACACTGGTTTCATAATATGCAATGGCGGTCTTCACCGCTTGTTTAATTTCATTTTTTTTCAGGGGCTTCTTGACAAACCGATAAACGCATTCGGAATCTGGCGCATCAAGTTCTCCCGTAATTTCATTATCGTCGCACATCATTATTCCCATTGTATGGGGCGAATTTGCCCGAACCTTTTTCAAAAATTCAAGACCATTTATTCTCGGTATTGATTGATCCGAAACGACAACGGCCCACTCCAATGTTCTTATAACATTCAGTGCATCAAGGGGATTCTCGAAAGTAAATAAATAATAAGGTTCATCCATAAACAACCGTTGTAGGCATTCAAGAATACTCTTCGAATCGGCAACGATCATAACGTTGAATTTCATGACATTAACTCCTTTAGACAGAACGTATGAAATAGAATTCTATTCAACATATGTGCCAAATTCTGTTTTGTGCGTATGGCATGGCAAAATATCCATATTTTTAAGTAAGTTATGAGAGAGCCGTTGCGTCAGGAAGGGAACTAAAATGCATAAGGAATTAAAAAATGCACAGAAAACTGTGCATTGATGCACAATTTTCTGTGCATGACTTTGGTGGTTCATGGTTTTTGATGATTATTCAGTATGGTTAAACATGAAACGAACGCTCATCTCTAGGTTGGCAATATGTTTTGAAACCGCTTCTCGAAGGAACCTGGCAGCAACCAAATCATCTTCGTTCCACATAAGGGATTGGCTCGTTTTTGGTCACAGTCGTGGTCGTGTGGGATTTGTATGATCCATTACATTTCCATTCGATAAATCCGTCATCTTGTGGATTTGTTGGATTGAGATCAAATAACAATATGTACCACTTGTATTTTTCTCTAATCAAGTTAAATCCCCAACTTGCAGGATCTTGCGCTAACCATATCTTTATTTGTAAGATATGATTCTCATTGTCAATAAAATCTGCACAGATACGCATTGAGTCTAAATTATAAAACGTGATCTTATCTAACGCTTTATTAAATTCATCATAAGAAATATTTAAACGCGTGTTGGCAGAGAGTAATTTATATGCTTTCATTTCTTCTGATTCATATATTGCGGAAAGGTAGTTTCTGAGGGTTTCAATGGGCCTCGAGGAAGACAGCCTAATGATATCTCCCGGATATATTAAATCGGGATTTGAAATCCGGTTTTGCCTTGCAATTTTACGATAATCATGGATGCCGGTGAACATGAGTGTTATTTCGCTTAAGGTATCTTTTGGTCTAACCGTATAATCATATGCTCTGGTTTCGGAGGAACAACACAGTACTATTCCAGAAAAACTGATAATTAATAAGACGATTGTCAAGGTGAGCTTTTGCAATTTTGACCCATTTGTTTGATGAGTGAAAAAATTCGAGGGGATGATGTCGCACCGTTACCGTTTTTTATCATATACGAATCATTAACCTCAATCTAAATTTGAAATTAAAACTTGAAATTTTCATTTGGCCATTCTAGCAGGTGGAAACCAAAATTATATGCATGCGTCTTTCCGGACGTACAAATAGAAAAGGCAGGATCATTTTGACGCTGCCTTTATCTCTTCTTATCTATAAACAAATAATTATTTAACAGCTTCCTTCAAAGCTTTTCCTGCAACAAATTTTGGCACCTTACTTGCCGCAATATATATCTCTTCTCCTGTCTGAGGATTTCTGCCTTTACGAGCCTTTCTCTCTGTCACCTTAAATGTGCCGAATCCGACCAATGATACGGCGTCTCCTTTCCCCAAGGCCTCTGTAATGCTTGAAAGAACAACGTCCACAGCCGCCTGGGCATCCTTTTTGGTTTTTAAGGCCTTGGCTACCTCGTTGACCAAATCTGCTTTGTTCATGTTTTTTCTCCTTTCACTTTTTGAAGGCCACGAGTACATAATCCGTAATCTAAAACTCGAACGATGACTCTTGTTTCAGCCGTTTAAAATGTTCAATTCCTTTTCTATCTATAGCATATATTGAAAACACATCCGTATTATAACCTTTTATCAGAACATATTGCGACCACCGTAGGTTTGATGGCTTCATATGATATGAACGACGAACAACCAAAAGATAATAAAAACAGCCAGACCGGTTACCGCTATGGTTGAAAACAGCAAAACAATTGATTCCATTTTAATTTGATTTCGAATTTTCGTTTTTTTCGAATGCCGATCAATACTGTCTTGATCTGTCTGAGTCATTTGAGATTTAAATTTTGCTTTTGATAATGGTCTATTCCGATACATACCCGAAAGAGAAGCGATTGGAACAAAAGACCGCGTCAAGATAAAAAAGCCCATCCCATTAGGGATGGATGAAACAGGGTGACGATTTTAGGACCGTAAGAGAAGAAGCGAAAATAAATTTTTAGAATGTTTAGGTGCATATGCAAAACCCCATAAGTCGAATCTGACCCGGCGTCTGCTATTGGCGACTAATTGCCTGTGGTTGTTCCTGCTTCAAGACATACTTCGTTGGAATTATCACTTTGAAAACCTTCGGTACTGAATGCTCTTACTGTAAAATAATATGTTTGAGTTTCATCCAGATCATAAATAGTGCATGTGGGATCTGTGGTCTCCCAGTATGGGGTGGTGTAATTATATGACTGACCTTCTTGACGATAAAAAACTGTGTAGCCTGCCAAGTTTGACTCATTATTCGGGGTCCATTTGAGGGTAACATCTATGGCATAGCCTGATGTCACGAAACAAAAAAACAGCAAAATAAAAATCAACAAATAATTCCCGGTGGCTAATATGTTGAATTTTTTGTTTGTGCCGCATGCAAAGAGATTTTTAACGTGCGAAATTTTATTTTGAAAACTTCGAATTTTTATGATTCCCTTTACCTTCGCCGCATTACACCGACATCCCATAAACCTCTCCTTTATCATTTATTATGAACAACTTTCCCTGTATTCTTTGATTAGAACCCATCTCAAAACTACGCTGATTTTCATCCAAATACCGCCAATTGTCATTCAAATACCTCATGATATCGGTAATGTCAACCGACTACTGTTATCCAATTTAAACATAAGTGGAATCCTCTTTTTTAGAAACCAATGTTTTGACATCCCCGTTTCCGCCGATAATTTCGATGATTTCCCGGTTTATTTTCATTCTTTGGACCACCGTTTTCAATATGGTCGTACATTTTGTGAGGCGTTGGCGCGCAGATGTTATCTCCAGAAACTGCTGCCGCTCTTCAGGTGTGAACCCTTCGGTGCTCGGTACCAGAAAAGACAGGCGTTTGAAATCCAAACCGGCCAGGGCCTTGTAATCGCGTCGAATTTCAGAGATTCGATCGAGGTCCTTAAGAAGATGTATGACTTTTCCGGTCAATGTCGTATCATCGTCGGACGCCGTTTCGTGTTCATCTTCAAAAAATAGGACTTTAGCTTGCAGATAGATCCGGCTTTGGTCCATATCTTTGATGGAAAAACGGGTCTTCCCCCGGGTCACGATATCCATGCGACCATCTTCATACTGCTTGACAACACCAAGTATTTTGGCTGTACATCCGATACTGCGGATGTTGGTGCCGTCATAGTACACCACACCGAATACCCGGTTTTGTTTCAGGCATTCGTTAATCATCACTTTGTATCGTTCTTCAAAAATATGAAGCGGCAGTTCCATTTGAGGCAGTAAAACCACTCCCAAAGGAAAAAGAGGAATAATCTGATGCCCGGTCATTTCAAGCTTTGTTTCCATTTATCATTTCCCATCACTGTTAAGCGTTATTTTTCGAATTAAAATATTCCTCAAAATGTTATCCGTCAAGGTGGGGAAGCAGACGAGTAAAAACGAAGGTAGATACTTTTCAATAAAACATCTTGCCTTTTTTAACACAAGTTAAATAATATGACAAATATCTTCAAGGCGAATCAATCTGGATATCATAAACTATAAATGAAATGCGAAAGAGGAGGTAAAAATGCTTAAGTTGGGCGAAAAAGGTGCCATATTGCAGCGTGACAACAAAACATATGCCGTAGCACCCCATATTCCCTGCGGCATTGTCACTCCCGAGCTGCTCCGCAGGATTGCCGATGTTTCCGAAAAATATAATGCCCAGGCCATCAAAATTACCGGGGCAACGCGTATTGCCATTGTCGGACTAGAGGAAGAACATATCGATCAGGTATGGGATGAACTGCAACTGGAAAAAGGAGCGGCCGTGGGGCTTTGTGTTCGCAGTATCAGGGCTTGCCCCGGAACCACATTTTGCAAAGTGGGTCGCCAAGACGCTCTCGGCATCGGAATGGAGCTGGACAAGCGCTATCATGCAAAGGAGTTGCCCGGCAAATTCAAGATGGCAGTGTCCGGCTGTCATTTGAGTTGTGCCGAGTCGTGGGTGAGAGATATTGGTCTGATCGGAAAAAAGGGCGGCTGGACGGTCGTCATCGGCGGCAATGTGGGGGCCGAGCCACGGATCGGCGAAGAAATTGTCTCGGACCTGGATGATGCAGAGGTATTGCAGGTTGTCGATAAACTTGTCCAGTGCTATCAGGAAAATGCAGAGAAACGTGAGCGCCTCGGCAAAACCATCGAAAGAATTGGAATGGCATTATTTGAAGATGCCATAAAATAGGCCGTTGGCCTGGCGAATGGAATTAATAACTGCACAGAAAACTGTGCATCATCACCGTTTTATGTGCATGACTTTTTTGATTCAAATTTTTCGGTGATGATTCAAAGATGTCTATTATTCCCTTCGTGTTATCGTATTTGAAAATTTATCGTTATCAATGATGATCGTACCCTGGGCATAGGGTTTGGTTTCATTTTTTGTGATCTTCATTATTATTTTTGCAATCGCTCCCATTTTATCGATTTGTTTTTTGAGGATGTTAAGGTTTACGGTAAAGGCTGATTCAATTCGTAGATAGCAGCGCCGGCCATCTCAAGTACTTCTTACAGTTTTTCCTTTTGCAACCGTTTTTTTCCGCTTGCTTTCGCTCAATAATATCTCGAATAACTCCCAAAGCATGCCATTGGCCCTCAAGTTGA
>JASFGF010000193.1:0-5889 GCA_050123915.1 Desulfobacterales bacterium
CTCAAAATAATCTTTTGGCCCAACCCGCCAGTCGAAGATGCCGCTGGCGGTGAGGCGGACAAGCCTCGGCTTTGAAGCCTCGTTTTAAGTCCTCGACATACTTAAGTATGCGTGTCGAAGATCCCGTCAACAGGCGGGACGGGTTAAAACTCGGCTCCGCCTTTTTATCCCGCTGGCTTTTAGCGGGGGATCTAAAACCAAAATCTTTGTTTTGAGATAGCTTCTAGAAGTCATTTAAAATCCCCCAAATAAATATTGACAATCCATAACGTTTAGTTTTATTTTTAAACCTTTTTTTGTTGACAGACATCGGCATATAAATTTATATCCTAGAAAAAGATCCGAATCTAAAGGACACGGTTTTGTTTGCCGAACAAAAAAAACTGCAAGTGGATCTTATCTTGTGATATAGGGAAATCTGACAGTTTAGTGCTTTGATTATACCCCAAGCACGCAATAACCAAGGTGAGTAGAATGATTGAAATCAGAATACACGGTCGAGGCGGACAGGGGAATGTGGCAGCGGCAGAACTTTTGTCGATTGCAGCATTCAAAGACGGTAAATTTTCACAGGCCTTCCCTTCTTTTGGAGCTGAACGGGTCGGCGCCCCTGTCATGGCTTTTGTTAGAATCGATGACAAGAAAATCCGAACACGTGAAGACGTACAAAGTCCGGATTATCTCATTGTCCAGGATTCCAACCTGATTGGATCAGTGCCCGTATTGGATGGACTTAAGCCGGATGGTTTAATTTTGATCAATTCAGAAAAAAAGCCCGAAGAATTACAACTCAAAACAACCGCAAAAATTGAAACCATTCCTGCTACGGAAATAGCACTGGAAATCATCGGCAGACCCATACCCAATGCAATCATGATCGGTGCATTTTGTACCATTACCGGTCTGGTGAGTCTGGATGCCGTACAGGAAGCCATTATGGGGAAATTCCCCGGCAGGGTTGGTGAAAACAATGTGGCCGCCCTTGAGCGGGCCCACGAAATCATGCAAAAGAGGTAGTTTCATGCTTAAACAAATTGAAGGATCTCATGCTGTTGCGGAATGTGTGGCCAAATGTCGGCCAAATGTCATCTCCGCCTATCCGATTACCCCCCAAACGCATATCGTGGAAGAACTGGCCAGTATTGTCGGACGGGGGGATCTGGATGCAGAATATGTTAACGTGGAAAGTGAATTTTCCGCAGCATCGGTTGTACTAGGTGCCAGCGCTGCCGGTGCCCGTGCCTATTCGGCGACAACATCTCAGGGATTGTTGCTCATGAGTGAAGTGGTTTATTGTATTGCGGGAATGCGTCTTCCCATTGTGTTTACCGTTGCTAACAGGGCCATATCGGCCCCTTTAAGCATTTGGAACGATCAACAGGATTCCATGGCCTTAAGGGATTCCGGCTGGATACAACTCCATGCCGAAGACAACCAGGAAGCAACCGATTTGCATGTCCAGGCCTTTAAAATCGCCGAAGAGACCCATTTGCCGGTCATGGTTTGCATGGACGGTTTTATTCTGACCCATGCGTTCGAACCGGTGGATGTCCCGGACCAAAAAGAAGTCGACAGCTTTTTACCACCCTTTCAGCCAACGAATATCGTGGACCCCCGGTGGCCCAGAGGTATCGGTCTTTTTGCAGATCCTCGCTTTTACATGGAAACCCGATATATTTTGCACCGGGCCATGGAAAAATCTGAAGAAACCATCAAGAAAGTTTCCGGTGATTTTGCAAAAGCTTTTGGCAGAGACAGCGGCGGTTTCATCAAAACCTATAAATTGAAAGATGCCGATCTGGTTATTATCTCCATGGGTTCGTTGGTCGGTACCATTAAAGACCTCATCGATCAACTTGAAGAAGAAGGTAAAAAAGTTGGACTTCTGCAAATCTGTTCCTACCGTCCGTTTCCGCGAAAAGAAATTTACAATTCGCTGAAAGACAAAATGAACATTGTTGTGGTCGAAAAATCGATTTCCCTGGGAAGGGGCGGGATTCTGGCCAGCGATGTGCGCTGGTCTTTTCCGCGTGCCGAGAAAAAAGACCGTAATATCAGCAGCTTTATTGCAGGATTGGGGGGCCGCAATATTACGAAGAACGACCTGAGGTATATGGTGGAAAAGGTCGAGAAAGAACCGGTGGAATTGGAATTTTTAGGCCTTAAGAAAGAATTGATATCTGAGAAGGATTTATAATCATGAATCAAAGCGCTGAAGAACTCAACAAAGTAGAGAAAAAAGACTTATTTACCAGCGGGCATCGCGCATGTGGCGGCTGCGGTCAGGCCTTGGCCGCACGTCTGGTGCAAGATGCCTCCGGTGAAAATACCATTGCATGCGTTGCCACGGGATGTCTGGAAGTTTTCAGCTCACCCTATCCTGATCCGGCCTGGCGCATTCCGTTTTTACACAGCCTTTTTGAAAATGCATCCGCGGTTGCTTCCGGCGTTGAAGCCGCCTACAAAGCACTGAAAAAAGGACCGGTCAATATCATCGCCCAAGGGGGTGACGGCAGTACTGCCGACATCGGATTTCAGAGTATCAGCGGCATGTTTGAAAGAGGTCACAACGTGCTCTATGTCTGCTACGATAACGAAGCCTACATGAATACCGGTGTTCAGCGTTCCAGCTTTACCCCTTTAGGCGCCAGGACCAGTACAACACCTATGGGCAACAAAACAAGGAAAAAAAATCTCCCGTTGATTGCGGCTGATCACGGGATCCCCTATGTGGCCACCGCCACCGTCGATGATTTCAGAGACCTGCAACGAAAGGTAAAAACCGCCCTTTCCATTGAAGGACCCAAATACATTCATATCCTGGCACCCTGCCCTTTAGGTTGGGGCCATCATGGCGAACTCACCGTAAAGATCTGTCGGCTGGCAAAAGATACCGGTCTGTTCCCGATATATGAAATCATTGACGGCAAGATGACCAATGTAAGAAAGATCCCGGCCAAAGTTCCGGTGGAAGAGTATCTCAAATTGCAAGGTCGGTTTAGCCATCTGTTCAAAAAAGGCGGATCTAAGGAAATCATTGCTGAAATTCAAGAAATTGCCAACCAGAATATAGAGAGGTATAACTTATAATGGAAAAGCTACCTTTAGGATTAGTCATGGAATTACGTAACGTAGTTCCTTACAAAACAGGTTCATGGCGGACCCTCATGCCCATCAATATCACGCATACACCGCCCTGCAATCATGCTTGTCCTGCCGGCAATGACATCCGCGGCTTTCTCAGGGTGCTTGCCGAAAACAAGGATTATGAGCAAGCGTGGCATATTTTGACCCGCACCAACCCATTCCCGGCAGTCTGCGGCAGGGTGTGTCCCCACCCCTGTGAAGGGGGATGTAATCGACGGGATTTTGACGAACCTCTGGCAATAAACTGCGCAGAGCGTGCTGTCGGTGATTACGGTCTCGAGAATAATCTGCAACACAAAAAACTGATCGATACCAGAAAAGAAAAAGTGGCGGTCATCGGCTCCGGACCGGCCGGACTCTCCTGCGCCTTTCATTTGGCCAAAAGAGGGTTTCAGGTGAAAATATATGAGTCAAAAAGCGAGCCCGGCGGTATGATGCGCTATGGTATTCCATCCTACCGGCAGCCGAATTACATTTTAAAACAAGAAATTGACAATATTCTTCGCTTAGGCGTTGAATTGGAGTGTAATGTCAAGGTCGGGGTCAATATACCCTTTGATCAATTGCGAAATGAATATGATGCCGTATTTTTAGGGGTCGGTGCCCAAAAAGGTGTGTCCATCGACATCCCGGGCAAAGACGCTGAAAATGTCTTTACCGGAGTGGAGTTTTTAAAACAGGTCAACACCGGAAAATGGGTAGAAGTCGGCAACGACGTTGTGGTTATCGGCGGCGGGAATACCGCCATGGACTGTGCCCGGGTGGCCAAGCGTCTGGGAGCAAATGTGAGTATTGTTTACCGGCGCACCCGAATGGAAATGCCTGCGATCACTGCCGAAATCGACGAAGCCATGGAAGAACGCATCATGTTTCGGTATCACACCAACCCGGTTAAATTAGTATTGGATGAAGGCCGGGTTGTCGGTCTTTTGTGTGTTCAAATGGAGTTAAAAGAACCCGACGCCAGCGGCCGGGCCAGACCGGTTCCCATTGCCGGATCAGAAGCCTTCATTCCCGCGGATACGGTTATTATGGCCACAGGTCAGGCCGTGGATTATGATGGAATCGACATTCAGACCGTAGATCAACAGTGGATATACACCGACGAATATCTGATGACCAATATGGAAGGCGTTTTTGCCGGTGGTGATGCCGTGGCAGGTCTGGAAACGGTTTCCCTGGCCATTGGTCAGGGAATGCGCGCTGCTTCCGCAATTGAAGATTACATCGAAGGAAACGTAGAAAGTGAATTGTCTCAACCACCCGTGGTCTTCTCAAGGGAACTGAACACGTATTACTATCAGCCGGTCAAGCGATATGAAAAAGAGGCCAGGCCGATCCACATGAGACTCAAGGGTTTCAAAGAAATTTATTCAAATTTTGACCCAGATGATATTATTGTTGAGGCAGAACGATGCTTTAGCTGCGGGCTCTGTTTCAATTGCGGCAACTGCTATATGTATTGCCCGGACAATGCCGTTAAAAAGTCGAAGACAACAGGATTTTACGAATTTGACTACGACTTCTGCAAGGGATGTGGTTTGTGCGCAAAAGAATGCCCTTGCCATTATATTCAAATGACCCTGGAAAAGTGATCCGGCTTTCGTGTAATAATTCTAAAGCCATCGAATTCAGTCGAAAAAGCCTTCCTCATTAGGAGGGCTTTTTTATTCCCTTAAACTGAGCGATTGCCGAGTTAACCGAACCTGCTGCGTTATGAGACATTTACAGCAGCAAACTACGGCTGCATGTCTCATGCCTTGCATCTCCCCGAAAGGCGGGATCTTACCGACCGGCAAACTCGGCAATCGCTCAATTCAGGTTGTTTCAAGGAGAAGAATCAATGGTAGAGTTCACATATCAGGACATGTTTCCTTTGGGAGAGGATACGACAGATTATCGTCGATTAACCGATGGCCATGTTTCTTTAGATTCTTTTAAGGGTAAAGAGATCCTAACCATCACCCCGGAAGGATTAACCCTTCTGGCTGAACATGCGTTTAAGGATGTTTCCCATCTGCTGAGGCCTTCACATCTGTCGTTCCTGACCAAAATTCTCAATGATCCTGAAAGCTCCGATAACGATCAATACGTGGCCCTTGAAATGCTAAAAAATGCGGTCATTTCCGCAGATGGCGTATTCCCCATGTGCCAGGACACCGGCACAGCCATCGTCATGGGGAAAAAGGGCCAGCAGATCTGGACCGGTTTTTGTGACGAAGAAGCGCTTTCAAGGGGTATCTTCAAAGCGTATACAACCAACAATTTGCGCTATTCACAGAATGCGCCCTTGACCATGTATGACGAGGTCAATACTGCGTGCAACCTTCCTGCGCAAATTGAAATTTATGCCGTTGAAGGCAACACCTATCATTTTCTTTTCATCGCCAAGGGTGGCGGATCTGCCAACAAAACCTATCTCTATCAGGAAACCAAAGCGACGTTGACCCCGGAAAAGCTGGCGACCTTCATGAAAAAGAAGATGAAAACCCTGGGTACGGCTGCCTGTCCGCCCTATCATCTTGCATTTGTCGTCGGCGGAACTTCTGCCGAACTCAACCTTAAAACCGTCAAGCTGGCGTCGGCAGGATATCTCGATCATCTTCCGCCTTCCGGAAATCAATGGGGTCATGCATTCCGGGATTTAAAGCTCGAGACAGAGCTGCTCGAGATATCCCGGGACCTCGGTATCGGCGCCCAATTCGGCGGAAAATATTTCTGTCATGATGTTCGGGTCATTCG
>JASFGF010000194.1:0-5852 GCA_050123915.1 Desulfobacterales bacterium
GTTTAAGTGATAAATTTGCATGGTGAAAAAAACCTCAAAAACAATATTTTCCTGTCAGTCCTGCGGATACCAGACACCCAAATGGATGGGTAAATGCCCTGACTGCGGACAATGGCAAAGCTTTGTGGAAGAAAAAACAGTTAAACCCACCCAAGGTCCTCGCCGGATGTTAGCTTCTTCTCAGACAAAACCGGTCCCCATAAACGCCATTGCACTTGATCCGGAAGAACGCCTTTTTACCGGAATCAGAGAATTTGACCGGGTGTTGGGCGGCGGACTCGTCTCCGGCACCCTTGTCCTGATTGGCGGAGATCCGGGAATCGGAAAATCAACCCTTATGCTTCAGGCGCTGCACGGTATTGCTGAAAAAGGCTCAAAAGTATTATACGTCTCCGGAGAGGAATCGGAACGCCAGATGAGGATACGCAGCCAAAGGCTGTCCGCAGTATCGCCGGACTTGATGGTCGTTTCGGAAAATGATATGGAATCGATCCTGTTGATGGCGGGATCTCTTCAGCCACAGGTAATGGTGATTGATTCCATCCAGACCATGTTCTGCTCGGATTTAACCTCCGCACCCGGGAGTGTGACTCAGGTACGGGAATCGACCATGCAACTCATGCTCATGGCCAAGAAGACCGGAACACCCGTATTTCTGGTGGGACACGTCACCAAAGACGGCGCCATTGCCGGGCCGAGGCTTTTAGAACATATGGTCGATACGGTACTTTACTTTGAAGGTGATCGTAACCACGTATTCCGGATTTTAAGGGCGGTAAAAAACCGGTTCGGATCAACCAATGAAATCGGTGTGTTTGAAATGAATGAAAGGGGCCTCAATGAGGTGGCCAACCCTTCGGCTGTATTTCTTTCCGAACGGCCTGAAAACGTCCCGGGCTCCGTGGTTACGGCCAGCATGGAGGGAACAAGACCGATCCTCGTTGAACTTCAGGCCCTTGCAAGCAGCACAAGCTTCGGCAATCCTAGGAGAACGATTCTGGGGATCGATCACAACCGGGTTGCCCTGCTGGTCGCAGTAATGGAAAAAAAGCTGGGCATGCATCTAATGGGACATGACATCTTTATCAACGTTGCCGGGGGGGTTAAGATAGACGAACCTGCCGTGGACATGGCGATCGTTGCTGCTGTGGCTTCGAGCTTTTTAGACCGGCCCATTCAAAAAGGAACCATTATTTTGGGGGAAATCGGGTTGACCGGTGAAGTCAGAGCCATTGGCCATGTCGAAACCAGGGTTGCTGAAGCAAAAAAAATGGGGTTTAATCGGTGTCTTGTGCCCCAAAGCAACCTGAAAAGAACCACCGGGATGAAAGGGATAAGACTCATCGGCGTAAAAACGGTATCAGAAGCTATGGAAAACCTGTTTTAGGCTCTGCCATGAAACGATCTGCAAAAAAATACAACCAGTGGCAAGATCATTATACCAAGCGGGCAAAAAAGGAACGATTCCCGGCCCGATCGGTTTATAAACTCCAGGAAATACAAAAAAAATACCCTATTATAAAAAAAGGGTACAATGTTCTGGATCTTGGATGTGCGCCCGGGTCATGGCTTCTTTATTCAGCCGATCTGACGGGGAACACGGGACGGGTGGTCGGCATCGACCTCTTACCGGTCACTGTAAATGTTCCTTCCCATGTCAGGGTTTACACCAATGACATTCTCTTGATGGATAATGATTTTTTCAAGTCTCTTGGAACAGACTTTAATGTTGTTATCAGCGACATGGCCCCGTCCACAACTGGAAATAAATTTGTGGACAACGCCCGATCTTTTGATCTCTGCACGACGGCCCTGTCCATTGCACAGATGACATTGACCATCAATGGGTCGTTTGTCTGCAAGATTTTTCAAGGAGAAGATTTCAAAACATTTATAGACTCGGTCCGGTCTGTTTTTAAAAACCATAAAATTTTTAAACCTAAAAGCAGCCGAAAAGCCAGTAAGGAAATTTATGTTATCGGATTTGGGAAAAAATGATACATTCCGCTAATAACGAGGGATTTAGGAGAAAAACTCTCCGAGGGCTCAACGAATCAAATTTCGCACATTTAATTTTAAACAACGCTAATACAGCGGAGCAGACCGGAAAAAAATTTTAAGGTAAAATCACATAAATAGTGTCCATCCATAAATGAGGATTTTTGTTAAAGATCAAGGCATGAGAAAAAAATAACCACAGGCATATGATTGATATTCAGAGGATTATTTTTTTGAGCATAACGCAGATATTGGACAAAAAGACCATTTATGGATGGACACTCAATAGGAGGATGAAATGTCAGGTCATAGCAAGTGGTCTTCCATTAAACACAAAAAAGGCGCTACAGATGCCAGACGGGGAAAAATTTTCACAAAACTCATTAAAGAAATTACAGTGGCAGCACGTATGGGCGGTGGAGACGCCGATTCAAATCCAAGACTTCGAACCGCCATCCAGGCTGCAAAAAGCGAAAACATGCCCAAAGATAATATTGAAAGGGCCATAAAAAAGGGAACCGGTGAACTGGAAGGGGTCAGTTATGAAGAAAGCATCTACGAAGGATATGGCCCCGGCGGTGCAGCGGTATATATTGAATCGCTTACCGACAACAAAAACAGGGCAGTCGCCGATATCCGACACATTTTAAATAAGGCCGGAGGAAATCTCGGGTCCAATGGGTGTGTTGCATGGATGTTCGACAAAAAAGGATATATTGTTGTTGAAAATAATGTCGTTGATGAGGATACTTTAATGGAAGCCGCCATTGAGGCCGGAGCCGAAGATGTCAGGGAAGATGACAGCAATTATGAAATCCTCACCGCCCCCCAGGATTTTGAAGCGGTGAAAACAGCCATTGAAAAGAAATCGATCCCTTACATTGCCGCAGAAATTACCATGTTTCCTCAGTCCACCGTGAACCTTCAGGGCAAAGAAGCCGAGCAGATGGTCAACTTGATGGAAACTCTTGAAGACTGTGATGACGTTCAGAAGGTCTATACCAATGCCGATATTCCGGAAGAGTTGGTCAGCGGGTAATATTTCACTTTTTAAACATATTTTACCTTTTGGCCCCCTCCTTTAAAAGTTTTTTAATAGTAATGGGGTATAAAACTCGAGTAAATATTTCAGAAGATTTTAACTGAGACCTCTGGAAAATGTTCATTTTTGCTCAAGTTCAAGAAAGGCGAAAATCTTAAACATCCTGATAATCGGAAACACATAAATTGGGCGAAAAGGGAGATTTTGCAAAGATCTCTTATTTTGAAAGAGATAAATCAACCATCCCTTGAACCGCTTTAAAGGCAGACTGCCTGATATTTTCAGGCACTTTGACTTCTCCTTCCATAAATTCGAGACTCCTGGCAACATCTTCAAGAGTTGTCTTTTTCATGTCCGGACACAACATCTGCTCCGAGGCCGGATAGAAATGTTTATCAGGATTTGCTTTTTTCAAAGGATACAAGAGCCCCACCTCGGTTCCGACGATGAAGTCGCGGTTTTTTACTTCTCCGGCATACCGAAGCATACCCGAAGTACTTAAGACATTATCAGCCAGATCGAGAACCTCCGGACGGCATTCCGGATGGGCGACAAACACGGCATCCGGATACCTATCTTTTGCCTTTATTACATCGTTTGCGGTTAAATTGTCATGAATTGGACAATACCCATTCCACGAATGGATCTTCTTTGAGGTATGTTTGGCAGTATATTGGGCGAGATTACGGTCAGGCGTCATGAGCACCTCATCGGCATCCAGGCTGTTAACAACGGCAACGGCATTGGCCGATGTACAGCAAATGGTGGAAAGCGCCTTGACTGCTGCGGTTGAATTGACATAGGTAACAACAGGCATTGCCGGAAGCTTATCGATCATAGCCTGCAACCCTGCGGGTTCGATCATATCCGCCATAGGACATCCGGCATCTTTTCTGGGAAGAAGTACGGTCTTGTCCGGTGAAAGAATCGAAGCGGTTTCCGCCATAAAATGAACTCCGCAAAAAACGATCACGTCGGCACCGGTTTGAGCGGCCTTGATACTCAACTCCAAAGAATCACCGCAAAGGTCTGCCAAGTCCTGAATTTCCGGGGGCTGATAATTATGCGAAAGCATAATGGCGTTTCTTTTTTTCAACAACGCTCTTATTTTTTCCTTCATCCTATAGTTCCTCTTATATTAAAAACTCTGGCACAAAGGACCAGATTTTGGTTATCCCTTGAGGGAATTTACTTTGTTGAATGTTCATTTTAGAAAATAGGAAACAGAAATGATAAAACAGATAACCGCTCTCCTCTTTCCTATTTCTTATTTCCTCTTTTCTCTTTTCTATTTACTGATGCATCTCATAGATCTTACTGCTCGTCAAGATTCAGCACCTCCATACCCTCGGAGACTTCAAAAGTAAACAGAGAATCGTCGAGTTTCTCCTTAAGCTGAATATTGTTAAAAACGATCCGTGTTTCATCACCATATGAATTATAGGTCAAAATTTTGACAACATCAAAAGTATTTCTTGAAATCCACAGAAAGATTTCCACAATATCGTAGGTTTTTTCTCTGGGCAAAAGTTTAAGTACAAAAAAACCCTCTTCAGTCTCTTTTTCAAGAACCATATCGAATTTTTGTCTGATCACCTTCATATCAGAAAGGAAACTGAATCCTTTGCCACCTTTAAAAAAAGAAGGGGCTTTTCCAATCATAACCTGGTTATCCTCAGGTCTATATACCCACAGCGTTTTGGCGTCTGTAATAATCATTTGTCGGTCGGGTGTTTCATATTCCCATCTCATTTTGCCTGAACGTTTGAAAAAGGCTCTCCCCGATGCACTATCTGTTATTTCCATGGCCTTTATTGACGACATTTGGGAAAACTGTGCGGTAAAGCCCGACACAGAATAATGTTTCTCGACCTTTTGAATAACCTCATCCAGGGATAAACGCGACACATCAGGATTAGATGCTGTTTTAGATGACAAATCAGATGCAAATGCCACCTGTCCGGCAAAAAACAATAACATAATAAAAAGAAATGAAAATCTTTTACATCGCATCAACGAATCTCCTATTCCGGACAAGCCGGAAAAGTTAAATGGGATCTAAAGTTGTTGTTGAGTCGCTGCGTTCCAACAATCACCAATCGAAAATCATCAATTCTTCATACAGGGTAACATAACGATTCGGATAGTACTTATCATCAAATTAAAAAAACCACCATTAAAGTACAAACGACTAGTCCATCACGCCATATTTTTTAAGTTTTTTGTGAAGGGTTTTTCTGGTAATACCCAATCGTCGTGCAGCCTCACTTTTATTGCCGTCCACAGATTCCAGCATGCGCAATATAGCAGCCTTTTCCACCTCCTCAAGGGGTATGTTGTCTATATTTTCAATATCAGATGGGGCTGGAGCTGATTGCTGAAACAAAGGCGGTAAGATGGAAAAATCCTGATCATCGAGATAGTCTGTTCGGGCCAGCACAACGGCTCTTTCAACCGCATTCATCAGTTCGCGGACATTACCGGGCCAATCATATCGAATAAGCCGGTCCATTGCTTTGGGTGTAAACCCTTTGATCTTTTTTTTGTTTTTGTCGACAAATATTTCCAAAAAATGCTGGGCAAGCAATGGGATGTCGTCTCTTCTCTCTGTAAGCGGCGGGATTTCAAGATTGACAACGTTCAATCGATAATAGAGATCTTCGCGAAACAACCCTTTGTTTTTCAGATCAACAAGATCTTTATTTGTAGCGGCGATGACCCGGACATCCACAGTTATAACTTTTTCACCGCCCACTCGGGTTAACTCTCTCTCTTGTAATACACGCAAAAGTTTAACCTGCATGGTTAAAGG
>JASFGF010000195.1:0-5780 GCA_050123915.1 Desulfobacterales bacterium
TCATTGCCAGCACCTTGCTTGTTCCCGGGTATGTAGATGAACCTGAAGTCGAAAAAATCGCCGGATTTATTTCATCCCTCAACCCAAAGATTCCTTACAGCCTGCTGGCATTCTACCCGCAGTTTTACCTCAACGATCTTCCCACAACATCTAAATCACATGCCCTGCGGTGCAAGGCGATTGCTGAAAAGGCCGGTCTGAAAAATATCCGAATCGGGAATGTGCATTTGCTTAGAGAAGACTAGAAGCCATCTAAAAAAAGTCTTTTGGCCCAATCTCTGTGTTGGGTCTCCGTTTCAACTCCTCGGAAGACTTGAAGTATGCCTGCGGGTTGAACCTCGGCCCCGCCTTGATCTTGAACCAAAATCCTATTTTTGAAATGGTTTCTAATATCAGAATCATGCATATGAAAACCTTCGGCTCGTGTAAGATTCCGGTACTATTTCATTTGATTGTGTCAAGGAGTAGGATTTACAAGGCGAGACGTTATTTCCGAAATGCCGTCATCGGTTCGTAGATCAGATTGTTTTCCCTAAAGCGGGTTGGTCGTAAAGGATAAATATCTTCGATTTCAGTTTTGCCGTTTGCAATGAGTTCGGCAACGACCATTCCGGTTGCTGGCGCGTGCTGGAATCCGTGGCCGGAAAATCCGGCGGCACAAATAAAATTTCGAAGTTCCGGAAATGTGCCGATAACCGAATGATGATCCGGCGTCATTTCATAATGTCCTACCCAACCGCGGATAATCTTTGCGCGCTCAAGAGAGGGAATGCGTTGTATCGACTTGTCGGCGGTCCATTCCTCGGCATCGAAATCGACATGTTGGCTCAAGGATTTTTCGCCCGTGGGTCCGCCCAAAATCAGTCCCCGACCCTCTCGCTTCATGTACCATCCGGAATCAACATCAATCACCATAGGGAAGATATCCGGAATTTCATAAAAGGTATCCGTAAAAAAGAGATGGCGCTTTAAAGGGCCTACGGGCAAATTCAGTCCGGCCATGGACGCCACTCGACCGGCCCAGGGACCGGCTGCGTTCACAACACTATCCGCTTTGATTTTGTGTCCATCTTTTGTTTGCAGGCAAACAACGCGGTTGTTTTTAATCGAGATGCCGGTGACCTCAACTTTTTCCAAAAAAACAGTGCCACCCTGACGGGCCTTTTTGACGTAGGTCCGAAGGATTTCTATGGGACTATAAAAACCGTCTTCTTTGGTATACGATCCGCCTGAAAGATCATCGACCCGAATAAACGGCCAGTACCGGGAAACCTCTTGAGGTGAAAGTAATTCAACGGGAACATCCAACACCTTCATAAGGCGAGATGTATTTTTGAAAACTTCCCACTGTTTTGGTGTTGTTGCCAAGAACAGATAGCCGTATGGTTTGAAGCCGGGATCGACCCCGAAATCTTTTTTGAACCGTTGATATACTTTCCGTGAAATCAATGAGAACCGGATGTTCACGGCAGTAGAAAACTGGGTTCTCAAGCCTCCCAGGCAGGCGATGGTGGCGCCTTGAGAGCCTATTTCACCCTGCTCCAGAACGAGCACATCGCTGATCCCTTTTCGGGTCAGGTAATAGGCGATGACGGCACCGATAATGCCGCTGCCGATGATCACGACCGGTACTTTTTCGGGACATTCGGGTTTCATTTATCGTTTCCTAACCGAGCGTTTCAAATTATGACATGATAAACGGCAAGCGATTGAAATCCATTCATCTTGGGTCAGGATGTCAACGTGTTCAAAATCGAGATCTTGCATTTTCTTTAAAACGTCATCCTTATCTGTTTCAAGGATACCGGAACAGATAAACATGCCGTCTCGAGTCAGTACCCTCCGGACATTCTCAAGAAGGATTAAAATCGTTTTGGTTGTTAGATTTGCCGCAACAAGATCAAACCGTTCCGTTATCTGATTGACAAGATCGTCATCTAAAATGTTGAAACTCGATTCTGCAATTCTGTTTTGTATCAAGTTTTTGCAGGCAATATCCACAGCGGCATGATCGTTGTCCGTTCCCCAAACCTTGATTGCACCAAGCTTTGCGGCGGCAATCATAAGGATGCCCGAACCGGTTCCTATATCCAGAAACGTACTGTTTCTTTTCAGATATTTTTCAATCATTCTGATGCACATACAGGTTGTTGGATGAGTGCCGGTCCCAAAGGCCATTCCCGGATCGATTTCAATTACGATTTCATCATGCTCTCGAATATATTCCCGCCATGTGGGTTTTACGACGATATTTTCTGTAATTTTTTGAGGCCGAAAATAGGTTTTCCATGTTTGGGTCCAATCTTCTTCATTTATATCGGAGTAGATAATTTTGTATTTGATACCCCTTGTTTTTTCGAGTCGTGACAAATGTTGTTCAATGAATTTTCGCTTTTTTTCTAATTGGTCATCGCAGAGAAAATAACCGATGACCGCATATTCTTCGGGTATGACGGGATCGCTTCCCCAATCTTGAAGAGATTCAATCTCCGGTGTTTCGATAACCACGCCTTTAAGATCAAGGTCGTAAAACAGATTGGATATGAGATCTGCAGCCAATGGCTTGTCTTTGAAATCAAAAATGACTTTTGCTTCGATCCATTTCATAAATTAAAATGTTTCCTTTGGCGGATTAAAGTAGCCGTGTTTGACATCCGGAAAAGATTCTTTCACCTGACGGACAACCCGATGCATTCCCACCGGCGTTCCAGGCTCAGCGACGGCAGACATGACTTTCCAATACCTTAGCGGATCAAAGTTCAGATTTCGCCATTGGATCATATTGACAGGGTATCGGTTAATAAAATTTATCAAAGCTTTCATCTCTTCCGGTGTATCTGTGAACCCGGGGCAGTTGAGATAATTTATGGACACAAATTTTTTATTTTTAAGTGCAATCTCAATACTTTTTATGACATCGACAAATGCATACCCTGAGGGTCGAAAATAGGCATCATAGCAGTTTTTTCTGACACTGTTTAAACTGATTCGGATGCTGTCGAGGCCTGCGGTGAACAACTTTTTTAGAATTTCAGGTTTGCTACCGTTGGTGTTCATGTTGATGGTGCCTTGCCTGGTTTTGGATCGAATTTCTTTTATGGCGGGCTCGATGACATCAGCGGCCAGCAAAGGATCTCCTTCACATCCCTGGCCAAAGCTCACAACGCTTCGCTTAACCCGCTTGATGTGACAAAGTGCGACGCCTGCAATCTCTTTAGAAGATGGTTTGAAATCAATTCTGTCCTGGCTGTGTGGAATGTCACTGTTTTTTTGAAGCGACAAACAGCCAAGACAGTGTGCATTACAATGTCTGGATGTTGGCAGCGGTGCCTCGTATCTTCCCAGAAAAAAATTCTTGGCAGCCGGACAGCCATATTCCATGGCGCATTTTTCAAGGTGCTTTACAAGCCGGTTGTCCGGCATTTCTTCTCGAATTGTTCCGATTCCCGCAACGACATCTTCGGGTTTCATCAGGCGCAAATCCTGTCGCTTTTCTCGATCCACCCGTATGACGGCGGTTCTGAATTTATCATTGTGCCATCCCACGGCGCCGTATGAAAACAGGGGAAGAAAGCCGGCATTTTTATTTTCTTTAAAAGCACTTACAAAAGAGATAACATATCCGGGGGAATTAAATGCAGCCACCGGAAAGATCGATTCGCCGGGAGTGTAAGGATTTTTAGTTGGTGATTCTATCCGGTGATTCTTAATGTTATACAGCAAAGGCTTTCTGTCCGGCATCAACATCAACTCTCCGCCAAAAGGGATTTGGATAGTGTTACTCAATGTCAAGGGGACCAAAGAAGAGCCGGCCATTCCCACAGCTGCGTATCCATCAAGATCAAAAATCTCCCCGGCTTTATTGGATACCACCGCTGTAACAAATTTTTTCCTCTTTTGCATGGACATCTTGTCTTTTATCGGTGTTTATAAAAATGTAACATTTTAGTTTTTTGAAAACATTACCGCTTCAGGTATAATCAAATTTTTGCTGAAAGAACTCGTGGATAAGGGCTCGTAATGAAAGAACCTGTCCAGGCTATTCATAAAGATCACTGCTCTAACAGGAACGTTTATCCATAACGTTAAATTGTCTTTGGTTCTTTCAAAACGATTCCTAATCCACTCAGACAGCTTCCAGACAAAAATTTAATCATACCTAAAGCTCCTTTGAATTCGATTTGTTTCAAAGGGATAAATATTATATTATCAAATTTGGTTGGTTGTGTACATCCGAACCTATAATTATACCCTAAATGAGCGTAAACAAAACCGATAAAGATTATAATGTCTTAATTTCAATAAGTCATCAGATGATTTGAACAATTTTTAATATCTCTACCAATCGTTAGATATGAATTCTGCAATTTTATATCGATTTTGTTTACCCTGCGGGAAAGCCGAGGACACCCCATCTCCTTCGTTGCCGAGGGTTCGCGGTAGGCGACTACAGCTTCACCCTCGGTCGCCTTGGATCTGGGGCATCCTCGACTTTCGCTCAGTTAGGGTTAATAATGTTTGCAAAGGGAAAAACAATCGATTATCTTGAAATTGATACAATATATTAGTGGAGGAATAGACCATGAAAACGTATCGAAAAGAATTGTGGTTTGATGTGCCGACCCGACGCGCACTGATCAATATTACACCTCAGGTGGAGACCTGTCTCAAGGAAAGCGGCATCAAAGAGGGGCTTGTATTGGTTAACGCCATGCACATTACGGCCTCTGTATTTATAAATGACGACGAAGCCGGTCTTCATCATGATTACGAAATCTGGCTTGAAAAACTGGCGCCCCATGAACCGGTGTCACAATACCGGCATAATGTGGGAGAGGACAATGCAGATGCGCATATGAAAAGACAGATCATGGGCCGGGAAGTGGTTGTGGCCATCACGGAGGGTCGACTGGATTTCGGAACCTGGGAGCAGATATTTTACGGCGAATTCGACGGACGAAGGCGCAAACGGGTTCTTGTGAAGATTATTGGAGAATAACCGGTTTTTTGATTCTAAAATGTTATATTCCATTATCAATGGTTTGGGTGAGACTGTGATCTGCAGCAGTGATCAAAAGATCAGCTGATTTCCATATACGGTGAGACAACTCAAACACTGGTAAAGCGACAGATAGCATAATAGTTTTTGAAACGTTCGGTTTAGGTTTAAATCAGTTCAAAGGGATCATCGTCGGACGGCAGGTACCATCTTTTGATGGGTCCCAATTGATGCCCGTATAGGTTGCCTCGATTCGAAAAATTAAGAATCATCAACATCAGTTCAACGCCGCGAAGCATTCCCAGACATCCCCTCGCTGCATGGATTTCAGAAAAGATCTTCACATTATCCCTTCGAACAGATGGACCTGCCATTATGACAGGGACCGTCTCTCCGGAGTGAATCATGGGCGATATGCTCGGAGTTGAATGATCCGCTGTGATGACCACCAGCAGATCTTCTTCCTTTTCAACGGCATTTAATAGTTCTTTCAACCCCCGGTCAAGCCGGGAAATTTGATCCTTTTTGTAAATCGGGTCTCCGGTATGGGCGGCTTCATCAGGAACTTTGGTGTGCACATGAATAAAATCGTGCGTTGGATCGGACAGGGCCAAGCGAATCCGATCTTTTAAGTCCAGCCCCGGATCCTCGGAGTCCTGAACCGATTGATATTCGATTCCCAGTTCATGGGCCAGGCCTTCATAGACGGAGGGCGAAGCTATCATCAACCCATTGAAGCCCCAGCGTTGCTGAAAAGGTAGCAGGTCAATACGGCGACCGC